>JAJFLR010000083.1 GCA_021772565.1 Opitutales bacterium
CAGTTCTATTTGCACAACTTCTTTTTCCAGTAGCTGTTGCATTTGCTTGTGCGTCAGGGCGCTGATGCTGAACAATTCGGGATGTTGCTTGAACTTGCTCAAGTTGCTTTGCGTCACCATTCCGCGATCTCCGACAAAGATAATTTTTGCCAATCCATATTGCTGCTTTAACTTTTCAATCTGCTGCATTACCGTTGTTTCATCCTTGGTGTTGCCAGCAAATACTTCCACACCAACAGGACAACCCTCACTACTGCAAATCAAACCAATGCATATTTGCTCATGACCACTTTTTTTATCTCGATTATAGCCATACTTCACCAGTTCGCTTTGACGGTATTCTCCTTCAAAATAACTACTCGTTATATCATACAAAACCAAATGACCGTCTTTTAAATGTTTGTTTGCCAAAACCGTTTGTATACGTTGTTGGCGCAACATCAAACGATCCATTGGATAATAACAATGCTGCTGTACATCAACTTTGCCGGTAATGCCACTACACAACTGCCACAAGCAAGTATTGGCAACGTGATTACACAAAGAAAGTTTACTGCCGGCATAAACCAAACGCCCGACGATCATAGCGACAATATCACTAACCCACGGCTCGTTACGTGAGTAAATGATTTTGTGCAAACCGAGTTGCTTGAGGATAGACAAGACGGAGAAACAAGCACCAAATTCACGCGAAGATAAAATTTTGAAAGCCTCATCGCAATCAGCAGGAATAACATTTTGCCTGAAGGCAAGTTGAAGCATTTTAAGTTGACCCAAAGAGCACCCGGTGATTCTGCCATGTTGTGAATGTTTAATTTTGCCTGAAGGTTTATCACGGAAAGAAGTGCGCAAAATACCGACAGGATTTTTCCTGGAAGTCTGAATTTCAAGATGTAAATTACCATTATTAGTATGCATGGCTAATAAGATAGCACAAGCAGCGATATAGTCAAGCATAAAAGTTTCAATTGCATGGCTACATTTGAAATTACAAAAAAGTGGTTTAGGCTAGGAGCGCAACGGGTTTGAGGATGTTTTTCCTGCGTTAGGCAACATCAATGTGCGTTCTGACAGCTTGACGTATCTGGTCAGTAAGTTCTTTATATAAAGACCAAGTTTTAAGACTTGTTAAGGACTTCAGCTAAATCATTCAAATGACCTGAATTAATGTCTTCTTTAACTTCAGCAATTAAACTATCGAGCTTGCCTGATTTATGATCAGATACTATCTGTTCTTCCCAAGATAACCAATATAAATCTTCAAGCTTTAATAACAAAGTGCTTCGATCCGTATCAGGTAATTTCCTGATAGCATTTTCAATTTCTTTTACAGTAGTCATATTTATTACGTTCATACGCATATCATGAAGAGTTATCTTAAGGAATATGTTTTGAAATTTCCATTTGATCGTGAAGAATAGCAATTATTTCTACGTAATCAGGCTTAATTCGATACATAATTAAATGACGTGGTTTTTTTACCTCACTATTAATATTTCGAAGGTGAATAGACATTACACCTTTTCTAATTTCGCTACGTTCCTTAGAGTGCTTTCCATAAGGCTCTACAGAGATTTTATGTAAAGCTTGTTTTAAAAGTGAACTATAATTTTGATGACCAATCTCACCAAATTTATCTAATGTATAAGAAAGTATTTGTGAGTATTGAAGTTGCGCTTTGCTACTGAGACGATATTTAACGGCCATATATTATTGTATATCTTGCCATTAAGTTGATTTCTTTAAAATCTTATTAGTAATCTCATCGAGATGACTTTCCATTTCGTCAAAATTATTAAATGAAACGTGACGTCCGTTTTCTAAGTCCTGGATACCCTCATCAACCTCTTTTTTGAGCAATTCCAATTTTTGGGAATCTTCTGATTCTTTATTATTAATAACATTCTGTAAGGCTTCCTCAACTAATGCATTTAATGTTATATGCTCTACTGCAGCTAGCGACTTAGCTTGCTGTAATAGCTGATCATTTTCAATTAGAATGGATTCTGACATTGTTTATCTATATTAATAAAAAAGAACCTTACATTATTTATCGAATATATGTCAATATGAGAGAAATTGTAACCCGATACCTATAACCCAACGCATGGCTTTATACCTTTTAGTGCCGATTAATACACTAATCAATTAGTATTCAAACGTATGGTTTTGAGCATAATACACTTTAATTCCCTTCAGTGCTTTTCTATACATATTACTACGTTAGATTTAGAAAACCGCTGCTCTATCCACTGAGCTACTCCCGCAAACCGAAGTGAATGAGATTTATGGATAAAAATTTACCTAAAGACCAGCACAAACCCTATCGATAAATACAGTAGAAATCTATAAATAATTTCCTGACAAATTAGAAAAAACTCAAGGCTAAAGGCTATTTTTTAGCTATTTTTTATAGAAAAAATTCTATGTAATCTAAGCAACTCGATTACACTTAAAACCGATGTCCGAGCATCTAGCAGAGTTACAGGCTCAAATCCATTTTTCAGTCTTTTTTGAACACTTAGTAGTGCACCAATCCCTGAAGAATCAATAAATTCAACCGCTTTAAAATCAATGGTGACTGACACAACTGTGTCGTCCCAAACATTATCCAGCTCCTCTTTAAACTCGCCGACCCCAGCAGCATCAAATTTACTCTCATTAATCTTTACTCGTAGATTACTCTTTTTGTTATCTGTTTTTTTGCTAAATTGATATTTTTGCATAGTTCAATTTCTTATTGTAAGTTTAATTATGAGTTAACAGTTTACATTAATGCTGTAATACATCAACAGGTCTAAGTTCTTTTTTGAAAATTAATAATTTAATTTTAATAAAGATAATCTTCATATTGTATACAAATAGATTACGTCAAGATATATAAGGTTTTAAAATTTACAGAAAAATAAAGTTCAATTCTCTAAGTCTATATTTAAATTGAATATACATACTATTATGGCTTACACATCTTTGGAGGAATATTGTATAATTAAATTATTGAAGCCAGGTAACCCCACAATAAAACGAGAATTCTGTTATAAATATGGAAGAATCAGTCATAAATGGTAAATATAATCGAATACCCTCAAAATTGGAACTAGTTGATGGTCTTAGAGAATCATTTGCAGCATTTCTCAAAGATTTTAATATGTTAAATAGTGAAATTGAGTCTTGGAAATTAATTTTTAGTGAATCCTTGACCAATGCAATAGTACATGGAAATCAAAAAAGTGAACAAAAATTTGTCGATATTGAATGGGGTATTCGTGAGCAAAATATTATTCTATCAATTTCAGATGAGGGTAAAGGTCCACCCGATAAAAAGATTAATGATCCGAGTCTACCGGAAAATCCGTATGCAACAGGTGGTCGAGGATTATTTTTGATTCAAAATTTCTGTGATAAATGGGAACATTGGAAAAGCTCAAATGGCTATAAACAGCTACTGTCAAAAGAGTATTCAGATTCCAGAGCAGAACTTTTGCACAATATAGAATTAGAACAGGCAATAGAAGAATTATCTCTTTGCTATGAAAGTATATCAGCATTCTACCGTCTGGGAAATGCTCTAATCCAGTCTGAAAATGTCAGCAGTTTCATCAATCAGGCAATCGATGATATGCTGCATGTAGTCAATGCAGATGCTGTTTGGATCAGTTTTAACAATTCTTTGCAAAAATCTTTAATAGTAGATTTGCTTAAACTGGATTTATTTAACGTCGAAGCGCAAAAATCACCCACGCATAAAAAAGTCATGGCTAGTGGCATGGAAATTGTTTGGGAGACTGTTGAGGAGTTAGACAATGATCTGTTTTTAGAGAAGTATAAAGCAGGATGCAGTGTACCGATTATGGCCGGACATGAAGAGGCACTAGGCTTTTTAACAGTAGCACGGGTTTCAAATACTCCCTATATGTCTGCGGCTGAACTAAATACTATCAGAACTTTTGCTGATCTTATCGGAATAGCAGTGGCTAATGCCAATAGCCAAATAACACGGACGGATGAACAACGAGCACTTCGTGAACTCGAGATCGCTGCCAACATCCAAAACACATTGGTGCCAGTAACAAATTCACCTGAGACCGATAGATGGCGTGCATTTGTCCGTCGTTTGTCAGCATTACAAATTGGTGGCGATTATGTCGAAGCGTTCGAAGCTGATAATGGTGCATTATATCTAGTTATTGCCGATGTCATGGGCAAAGGGGTTTCAGCAGCATTTTTTGCAGCCATGTTGAGAACAACAATTCATATTAATATTGATCTAAATTTATCGCTGCTAGACTTGATACATTCTATCAACAAAACACTTTGCCAGGAAGCAGGAGATCTAACGATGTTTTCAACATGCAGTATTGCAAGAGTATCTCCTGATTTAACTTCGGTTGAAATTGTCAATGCAGGTCACTGTCATGTTTTATTTTTTGAAAATAACATTTTAAAAACGCAGGTAGAACCGTCTGGGCCACCACTCGGACTTTTTACGGATGCTGAGTATAAAGTTGAAAATTTTAAATTAACAAACAACAATAAGATTATAATGGTCACTGATGGGGTTTATGAATGGGAAATAAATGAGAATGAAATGTGGACATGGGAGGAGTTTATATTTTTTGTAGAAGAAAATAGCAAACTTGATCCGATGAAATTCTGGGACTCACTACAATATAAAATAAAAAATGCTGTAATAGATGGAAATACTGGAGATGATCAAACGATGCTTTACTGGGAAACAAAATGAAAAAACATATACTTGTAGCTGATGATGATGCCGTGATGGTAAGACTGCTGGAATTTAATTTAAAAAAAGCAGGGTTTACCTATACAACTTGTCGTGACGGGCTTTCTATTGAAAATAATGTTAGAACTACTAAGCCGGATTTAGCTATAATCGATTTTATGTTACCGGGCAAAACTGGTTTGGAAGTTATCAAAGAATTTAAAGCTGATCCCGAGTTAGTTAAAATTCCCATTGTCGTTGTGACCGGTCAAGGAAAAGGAAGTAAGAAAACTGAGTTGCTCGACGCCGGTGCGTCTAACGTTTTCACTAAACCATTTAGTCCAACTGCATTAATGGAATATGTCAGAAGTTTATTAGGTAAAACTGAATAGAATTTTGATTTAAACAAAATAAAATGGCTACTTTCTCTTTTACATGTGGGATTGACGAATTCTTAATTAACCAGCATGGAAAATCACTTTTTTTAGAAAAAAGTGCAGAATTGTCCGATGAATTTTCTAAAGAAATTATCGACGGCAATGCTAGCAATGTTAAAGAGATTGAGGATATTGTATTAAATTTCAGGCAAGCAATTGAAACGTTACCTATGTTTGGCGACAAAAAAGTAGTTTGGCTAAGGGGGATGAATTTTCTGGCTGACACTGTCGCCGGAAGATCGGAGGGAGGTAAGCAACAAGTTGAAATCCTGCAAAATTCACTAAAAAAAATAGATCCAAATTTTGTTGATATAATTATCACCGCTTTTCCGGTTGATCGCAGGCGTAAAGAATTTAAATGGTTTCAGAGTAATAGTAATTATGAATTAATTGGAGACAAAGACTGTGAATCTGAAATTTTTAAATTAATTGATGATGAGTGCAGCACCTTTAATGTTAAAATTACAAATCATACCAAAGAATTATTGTTGGAAAAAATAAATGGAAACACTCGATTGGCAATCGAAGAAACTAGAAAATTAGCAACATATGTTAAATCGGAAAGAGATGAAATTACAGAAGATGATGTGATGAGTCTTACTCCAATATTTGGAGAGGGCGATTTTTTTGAAGCATCAGAAGCTTTTTTTTCTAACGACATTAATTGGACATTAGATGCTATAAAAAAACATTTTTTCAGTGGATATGACGCCCGCCCGCTTATTACAACATTACAAAACCGCAATCGCTTACTCATACAACTAAGAGTTTTAATCGACTCCGGTGATATTAAAATTGGTCATCGTGGTATAACAAAAAATGCATTGGAAAGTGCTGCAAAAAATTATCAGCACTATTTTACTGATGCCACTGAAAAAAGTTCATTTAACTTATTCACTCAAAGTCCTTACTATTTGAGTCGATTATCTCAATCTGCACAAAAATTTTCGCTTCGTAAGTTAATAAACTTTCAAAAAGAATTTCTCAAAGTATTTGAACAAATTATTAATATGCCTAACGAGCAAGAGCAACAAATGAAAAATATGGTAGTCACCTGTCTTTCTAATTAAATTCCATTCTTAGAAAAATTATAATTCTCGGGTAATTCTTTAACTGTCCAGGGCAATCCATACTTATTTAAATCTTCCATAAAAGGATCGGGGTCGAATTGTTCCATATTAAATACTCCTTTGCCGCCCCATTTTTTTGTTAACAGCATTTTTGCCCCTATCATGGCAGGGACACCAGTAGTATAACTGATTGCTTGAGATTTCACTTCCCTGTATGCTTCTTCATGATCACAAATATTATAGATATATATATTTCTGGACTTACCCTCTTTGACTCCAGAAACAATACAGCCAATACAAGTCTTTCCTTTTGTTCTAACGCCCAAAGAACTGGGATCAGGCAAAACTGACTTCAGAAATTGCAATGGCACAATATCTTTTCCGTGATAATTAACAGGATCAATACGAGTCATACCCACATTTTCTAAAACTTTTAAGTAGTTTAAATATTGCTCACTAAAAGTCATCCAAAATCGAATGCGCTTTAGACCTTTTATATATTTAACTAACGACTCAATCTCTTCATGATATAAAAGATAAATTGTTCTCTCACCCACATCAGGATTAGGGAAATTAAATTTTGTAGAAACTGATAACGGTTCAGTTTCTACAAAATTTCCATTTTCCCAATACTTGCCTTTGCTAGTTATCTCTCTAATATTTATTTCCGGATTAAAATTTGTGGCAAATGGATATCCATGATCTCCCGCATTGGCATCAATAATTTCAATAGTATGAATTTCATCAAAATAATGTTTTTGCGCATAAGCACAAAATACGTTAGTCACACCCGGATCAAATCCAGATCCAAGCAGAGCCATAATATTTTTATTCTCAAAACGATCGTGATAATCCCACTGCCATTTATATTCATACTTAGCCTCATCGATAGGCTCAAAATTTGCAGTATCAAGGTAATCAACTCCTGTCGCTAAACAAGCATCCATAATAGGCAAATCCTGATATGGCAGAGCAACATTGATAACAATATCGGGCTTAAATTTTTGTATTAAGCTGACAACTTGAGCTACATCATCAGCGTCTACTTTTTCAGTAAGAATAGGTCGATCAATTTCTGAAGCAATAATTTTGCACTTTTCCTCATTTCGGCTAGCAAGACAAATTTCAGTAAAAATCTCCGGAAGCTGTGCACACTTATGAGTAACGACTCGACCGACACCCCCAGCACCGATTATTAAAACTTTTCCCATGACAGAAGTGAGTTATTTTTTCTTCGTTGTTTTTTTCTTGGTCTTCGCTATTTTTTTAGTTACTTTTTCTTCTGGCTTATAGCCCCAAAGCTTATGACTTTTAATGACCTCCGCAATTTTTGGTGGTACCATATCTTCCCAGGTTGGATCTCCATCACCTATTTTTATCAAGCAATCTCTGGAAAATATTTCCAGGTAATCTCTGTTAAAACCTACAACTGACTCCAAAAAATGATTTTCAAGTAAATAATCATATAAATTTCTTAAGTTGGGTGTTACTTGTAAATTTCGAGCCGTAAATACAATCTGAGAAGAGAACCCGGCCCTACTCTCTTTTCTAACTGAATTATACCCCATCTCGGACAAGTAACGGTAATATCCCTCTCCTGACATTGGGTAAATATATAATTTAACTTCCTCTTTAAATAAACGTCCAAACGCTTCCAAAATTCCACCATCTAAATGACTATAATATTCTTCATTGAAAATATCATGCAGGTTATTGATTCCTAAAACCAAACCGATCATTCGATGAGTGTATCTTCTGAAATAAGAAATCAAACGATAATATTCGAAATAATTTGATACCAGTATTGTATAACCCAACGTAGTGATCTCATTCACTCTATCTAGAAAATCTTGTCGATCAATCTTTCCTTCACCATGATCTTTTAAATTATTTATTGTCATTTCAAGAAGCACCATTGCCCCACTGACATTTTCTTCCTGTAAAAACTGGGCGCCGGCGCATTCCAACATATCTTTGTTAACATAGGTAAACGGCCTGAAACTTCCTCGTTCTACTAAAATAGCTTTTTTGTATAGCACTTCAGATGGCTGCAAGACTTTACCATCCTTGCTATACATAACCGCATTGGTTAAACCATTTTCAACTAAAAGCAAACTGAGTAGTCGATTGTCTATGTGCTTAAATCGAGGACCTATAAACTCGATCATATCGACTTCAATTTGTTTTGTAGTTAAACTATCAACAAGCGAAATAATAAATTTTTCAGGATCATCACTATAGTAAAAAGCACCATAAATCAGATTGACTCCAATAACCCCTAATGCTTCCTGCTGGTGTCGGTTATTTTTATCAAGCATACGAACATGGATTAAAATATCGTTTGGCTCTTCAAGTGGTTTGGACTGAAAACGAACCCCCATCCATCCATGACATTCGTTGTTACCCTGATATGATTTTGCCGCTACAGTATCTGCAAAAACAAAAAATGTAGATTTATCTCCACGGTTCTCTGACAATCTCTCAACAAGTAAATCATATTCATGTTTGAGCATACTGTTAAGTCGATCTCGAGATACATAACGTTCTGATTTTCCGTAAATTTCATCACTAAATTTCATGTCGTAAGCTGACATACTTTTGGCTACGGTACCTGCCGCGCCTCCGGCCATAAAAAAATAACGGACTACCTCTTGACCAGCGCCAATCTCAGCTAGTGTTCCATATTTACTGCTGTCCATATTAATCGTAAGCGCTTTACGATTAGTAGTTAACATACGATTATCCATAATATTTTTATCAAAATCCTCGTTATTAGAATCCTGGGTTTCGCTCATAAATCTATAGATTTTGTTATTATAATTAAATTTTCTGGTATTGTAACTAAGTCGAAATAATCAAACAGGCAAGCGAATAACTTCATACATGACATGAAACATAACAATGAAAATATCGACTATTTTAACTAATGACGTAAGTCAGATTACAAATATCGCATCTCTGAAACAAAAAATAATATTGTCAGGTCAGCTTAATAACTAAATTAATAGAAATTAATGAAAAGACTAATAAAATTTATATTACAGCAGGCAGGTATCATGATCATCTCATTAGTAGTAATGATGGGACTCTCATTTGTTATGTTTACTACTATAGGATTATTTTTAGGAGATGGTAAACTGGCTATTAAGGATGACTCAATACTGGTCATGGATTTATCGATGGTTATATCGGATTCACCTAAAACTCTTTCGCCTATTGAAATATTTAAAGAAGCCCTAAACGGCAATGAACTCCCAACACATTCTCTCAAATCGATAATCGATGCTCTAGATAATGCGGCTGATGATGATAAAATTTCAGGATTATATCTGCATGGAAATTTATCAACAGAGAATCTAGGATCGAGTTATGCTGCTATAAGAGAAGTCAGCGAAGCTATCAGTAGATTTAAAGAAACCGGAAAACCTGTTATCGGATATTTAGTTTCACCCAGTATACGTGATTACTTACTCACTTCCTCAGCAGATAAATTATTTTTAAACCCTATGGGATTGATTTCCCTCAATGGATTATCGTCAGAAATCTTTTATTTAAAAAATGCATTAGATAAGTACGGCATCGGAGTTCAAACGGTAAGTTCAGGAAAATATAAATCTGCCATTGAAATTTTCACGCGAGAAAATATGAGTGCTGAAGACCGTCTTCAAACTGAGCAGCTACTTGGCAGTATTTGGAACGAAATTACGACAAACATCAGTGGTAATCGAAACATTGATCTGGCAAAACTAGTTCGATTGTCAGATAAACACGGCCTGTTCAATGCCGATTTAGCTCTGGAACATGGATTAGTAGATGAACTTCAGTACCTCGATCATGTAATTAATGAATTGGCTAAAATTGCTCCCTATGATGATGCAGTTGAAAGTTTTGCTCAGGTTAAACTTAAACAATATATACAGCACACAAATTCTGTTTTTGATAGTATTCCAAACAAAGATGAAAACAAAGTCGCTGTAGTTTATGCGCAGGGTAATATAGTAAACGGTGAAGGTGTTACAAACCAAATAGGTGGAAATCGAGTTGCCCGATTATTGAGAGACATTCGAAAAGATGATACAGTAAAAGCTGTAGTCTTACGAGTTAATAGCCCGGGCGGCAGCGCGCTGGCATCAGAAATAATCGAACGTGAAGTTGACTTGTTAAATAAAACCAAACCGGTTGTCGTGTCAATGGGAGCTTATGCTGCATCCGGCGGTTACTGGATATCAGCGCAAGCTAATACCATTTTCGCTGAACCTACTACCATTACAGGATCAATAGGCGTTTTCGGTCTGATTCCAAATATTAAAAATTTAGCGAATAGTCTAGGTGTCAATTTTGATGGCGTCAAAACTTCGCCATACGCAAATATTTATTCAATCTCTAATCCTAAAAATAACAAAGAGATTTCAATGTTACAAAAAATTACCAATGAAATTTATACCAAATTTATCACTAAAGTTTCAAACGGTAGAAAATTAACTTTGGATGAAGTTAAAAATATTGCTCAAGGCAGAGTATGGTCAGGACAGGACGCAGTCGATATTGGATTAGTTGATCGATTGGGTGGATTACAAGATTCAATCCGGCATGCGGCCGGACTGGCAAATTTGACAGATAATTGGAAACTCATTGAGTACCCGCGTGAAAAGCATTTCCCGGAGTTACTAAACGAAATATTAGAAAAACAAAAAAATGGCTCTCCGGTTAGTCAACAAAGTTTAGTCACACAAACTTTTGAGCAATTTAATGAAGTATTCGAGACAGTAAAATCTTTTGATGATCCTCGCGGTGTTTATGCCCGTCTGCCGTTTACATTACAGTTGAATTGATCTGCGCTTGGCTAAAACAGTTGGCTTTCAATAACAAAATAATTTTATGATAACATGACGCATTTAAATTATTCTGCCGTTTCAGCTTTCACAAAAGAATAAATTTTTTCCTTTAACTCGTTGAGACCATCATTACTCAAACAGGAAATTTCATTTATCGGATGATTTATTTCATTTTTAAAATTCTTTAAATTTTCCACCGACTCAGACAAATCCATTTTGTTAACAGCTATCATTTTAGGTTTTTTAACCAACTCTTTATTATATAGCAATAACTCGTTGTACAATTGTTGATAATCCTCCAATGGTTCACGTCCATCACTGCCTGACATGTCGATTATAAAAAGCAATACACGACAGCGTTCAATATGACGTAAAAATTTATGTCCGAGTCCTTTATCCAAATGAGCCCCTTCAATTAATCCGGGAATATCAGCTATTAATAAACGTTCGTAGTTTTTATCAAATTCGATAACTCCGACATGAGGGTGCAAAGTTGTAAACGGATAGGCAGCCGCCTTCGGGTGAGCCTTAGTCAACAATCGTGTGAGTGAAGATTTACCGGCGTTTGGAAAACCAACCAACCCAATATCAGCAATTGTTTTAAGAACAATTTTAAATTCCCTTTTCTGCCCTTCTGTACCAGGAGTTGATTGGCGCGGCGACTGATTGATTGAAGATTTATAATGTATGTTTCCCAATCCTCCTTTGCCACCTTTTAACAGAACTACTTCTTGCTGAGATTTAACTAATTCAGTAATTTTTTTTCCAGTTTCAATATCCTGAATAATACTGCCTGGTGGAACTTTTAATATACAATCCTTACCTTTTTTACCGTACTGATCACGGCCACGACCCGGTTCCCCATTTTCTGCCTTCCATTGCGATTTATAAGAAAAGGCGCCCAGATGATTTATATTATCATCGCACTTAAGTATAATGTTGCCGCCATTTCCCCCATCACCGCCATTAGGGCCGCCCATAGGTTCATACTTGGCTCGCCTAAAACTGACACAACCACTACCACCATTACCGGCAATTAAACTCACCTTTACTTCATCAACAAACATAGTAGAAATTACTAATTACTAATTACTAATTACAAATTAATTATTTTTTAATTTTTTATTAGGCTGATGTCGCAAAACTTGTTGCCTTTTTTTAATATAAAAATTTCCGTAATAAAAAATGAAAGTTTTAGTTACAGGTGGAGGTGGATTTCTTGGCAGGTATATCGTCAAAGAACTTCAGAGCCGAAATTATGATATCTCAATTCTTGGAAGATCGCCACAAGATGATCTTGTAGCACAGGGTATAAAATTTATACAAGGTAATATTACAGATGTAGAAATTGTAGAACAAGCCTGTAGTGAAGTTGATGCGGTATTTCATGTGGCTGCAAAAGCCGGTGTCTGGGGTAATTGGAATAGTTTTTATCAACCAAACGTAATAGGAACTCAAAATATTATAAAAGCTTGTAATTCACAGAAAGTAACCAAACTGATATATACAAGTACGCCGAGTGTTGTTTTTAATGGAGATTCTTTTAGTGGAGCTAACGAATCATTACCCTATGGGAAAAATTGGTTATGTCATTATGCCCATACCAAAGCTATTGCTGAAAAAGAAATTTTAGAGGCAAATGGAACTAACGGATTAAAAACTATTGCTCTACGCCCTCATTTAATTTTCGGCAAAGGAGATCCTCATCTCTTACCACGAGTCATTCAAAAAGCCAAAAGTGAAAAATTAAGAATAGTCGGCAATGGCCAAAACCGAGTAGATATTACACACGTAACCAATGCGGCTTCTGCTCATGTTAAAGCACTTGATGCCCTTGAAAATAATCACCCTGGCGGCAAAGCATATTTTTTATCACAAGATCAACCGGTTGTATTATGGCAATGGATCAATCAGCTGCTAAAGAAATTAAATATACCCAAACTTGAAAAAAATATTTCCTTAAAAAAAGCTTACAATATTGGATTTGTCATGGAGGTCATTTGGAAAACTCTAAACCTAAAAGGCGAACCGCCAATGACACGGTTTGTCGCTGTGGAATTAGCAAAAAATCATTGGTACGACATTAGTGCAGCAAAAAATGACCTTGGATATGAAGCAACTGTTTCTACAGATACTGGACTTAATCAATTTGTTAAGTCTATCAAATAATAATGTAAATAATGGATATTATAGAACCTCAAAAATTAGATAAAATCGATTGCCATGTGCATTTTGTCGGTGGTGGTACAGCAAAATCCGGCTCATGGTTCAAATTGAGAACGCCGTGGGATAAATTTCAAGCGAGATTAATGTTAAAAGGCTGTGGCATAGCTCCTAACGCACTATATGATGATCTCGATACAATTTACATCAATAAACTTCTACAGCTAATAAGAGATTCAAGTTTAGATAGAGTCGTTTTGCTTGCACAAGATATTGCTCATGATGATAACGGGAACCCGCTTCCGGAAAAATCAAAATATTTTGTCCCTAATGATATTGTGATTGAATTCGCAAAGTCACATAAAGAAATTATTCCGGCTATATCAATTCATCCTGCTCGATCTGATGCATTGGAAGAATTAGAAAAGTGTATTGAGCATGGCGCACGTATAATGAAAATTTTACCCAACGTTATAAATATCAACTGCAATGATAAACGTCATTCTAAGTTTTGGTCACGCATGGCTGATGCCAAAATGATTTTATTATCACACACTGGCGGAGAAATGACATTGCCTGTGTTAAACAAATCATATGCCGATCCGCGAACTCTTGAACTTCCTTTGGAATTAGGGGTCACTTGCATAGCAGCGCACAGTGCCGGTGGATCTTATCCGGGAGATAAAGATTATACAGATGATCTATTAAAAATGTTCAAGCAATATGATAATTTGTATGGTGATAATTCTGCTCTATGTAGTCTGAACAGAAATAAAACGATTGGCAAAATTCTCGATCCTGAAATTCAAAATAGAATTATTCATGGAAGTGACTATCCGGTACCGGTTTCAGGGTTGGGTGTTTGGGTTAAAGGTTATCTACCCTGGAAAGATTGGCGCAAATGGAAAACCTGCGATAATATACTTGAAACTGATTACCAGTTTAAAAAAGCAATCGGTTTTCATGAAGAAACTTTCACCCGTTTGTCTCAATTACTGAATTGAATAAAGAGTTCCAATCTATCAGTAATGCAATTTAACAAATGAAATTTCTTTATCTACTACTCACTACATTTTTTTCAGCACTTGGTATTGGATATGCCAAGTTTTTCGTACTTGGATACTTCAGTACTGAAGTCTACACGACAGCAGATAAGCCCTGGTTAATACAAGCAATAAGTGCTGTCATGACATTTGGTTCAGCATTGGCATATGTGGTATCTGCTCCGTTGGCATCGTCATTTACTAAAAGAATAGTAATGTCTCTCAGCGCCGGCGTTATTGTATTAATATTAATTTTAGGTTATTTCAATGACTGGCCCGGTACTGCATGGTTATATTTATTTTTAATTGGTGTGACTATATGTGTCTTTTCTGCTGGTAAAATGGCAACTATACCCATTGAGGCTTCGGATAGTGGTAAGAGCACTTATGTTGTCAACGGAAGTTTATCCGTTATTTTTATTTTCGGGATGCTCTCAGGAATTCCGCTCGGTACTTATATGTATGAAAAAAATACGGATATTGGTATTTGGTTAGGAATCACATTCTTCATTTCGTCCGGGCTTTTTTCACTTTTTTTAAAATATAAAAAAGAAACATGTACCCCATTTGGCGAATCAATTTCTTTATTAGCTGAAGATTCAATTATCCTGATCTTTAAATATTTTCTCTATTTATTTTCAGCACCGATGATTTGGGGAGTAGCTGGTGCTATTAGTCTGGCCGTTACAGCCTACGCCGAAATCAATCTATTGGGGAGCGCAACTGCTTGTAGCTTCATGTCATTATTTGCAGCCATAGGTGTTATTTTGGGAAATGCCTTATCCATAAAATTTACTGCTAAACGTTACATCGCTTCAACTATTGCCGGTATTATCATCGTGTTTTTGATATTATCTATCCCAATTTTTGTTGAAACCGGATTAATCTGGGTAAAAAATCCAACAGCGCTTTTCTACCCATTAGCATTACTCATGATAATGTTAGGCTTATGCTTTGGTGTTTGTACAAATTTGATTGATGCTGAGTATTTGCAACATGTAGGTAACGATAACAAAGAAGGAACCGGGGCAGCATTACACAGTTTCTTTATATCTGTATTTTCATTCTCTGTCGGTGGCCTGGTCGGTCTTTCAATTATTAAAGGTTGGATGAACCCGATAACTCAATTTATAGTATTATCAGCAATATCTGCTGTGGGTATTAGTTTTATTATTACAATAGCGATAAAAAGCGACAGCATCAACAAACAATTGAGCTTTATCATATCAAGGATGTTTCGATTCCTAATCAGTCTTCGATACAAAGTTAAATTAGATAATATTGATAAAATTGAAAAAAATAAAAATGGGATACTCTTTTTACCTAACCATCCTGCTGAGATGGATCCCATAATACTCTGCACACAACTTTGGGATAAATTTAAAATTCATCCGGTTGTTGTAGAAACATTTTATCATATGCCAATGGTAAACAAGTTACTGAAAATAATGGGGGCATTTCCAATGCCGGATACTTCAACTGGAACCGGTATATTTAAAAAAAGACGTATCAACCAAACAATGGATGAAATATGTAATACCTTGAACAATGGTGATGCAGTTCTCATGTATCCGTCCGGTAAATTAATGCGATCAGGAAAGGAAGTTCTCGGTGCTGCATCAGGAGTTCATCGAATATTACAACAGGTTGAAAATATACAAATTGTATTGGTTAGAACAACAGGGCTATGGGGCAGTTCATTTTCTACCGCCTTAACTAACGGCAGAACACCTGATTTAAAAAAATCACTTTTTGCGGGGGCACTCACTTTAATAAAGAACTTAATATTTTTCACACCCAAGAGAATCGTTACTGTAGAATTCTCACAAGCTGATTTTTCATTAAATCGGTCTATGAACAATCTCGAGATTAACCAAAAGTTAGAAGAGTTTTATAATGCAAACGGTGAAGAGCCAGTCAGTCTTGTTTCCTACAGTTACTTCTCTAATAAAATCCCTGAAGCTAATATTTTAGAAGTACAAAATAATACAGATATTTCAAAAATTCCAAAGGAGACGATTGGTTCAATCATAGATTCTTTTGTAACAACGTTTAAACTAAATAAAGAAAGTATTTCTACCGATTCACATCTTGCAGATGACTTGGGCATGGATTCGATCACTAAATCAGAAATAATTATTTGGCTCGACGAAAATTATGAAGTCGCTGACATAGAATCAAGTGAACTCAATACCATCGCAGATATTGTCATGGCTGCTTCCGGGTTAAACAAACAAGTTAAAACCGATATTGTCAAAACTCCAAAGAAGTGGCTGGATACTAATCGACCTAAACCAATTATTCCACATGGTAACACAATCCAATATTGTTTCTTAAAAAAGTGTGATGAAATGGGCAACAAAGTTGCTATAGCTGATGAGATGGCCGGCATTTTAACCTGGTCTGAATTTAAAACCGGAACAATAATATTCGCTAATATTTTCAAGACATATCCAGGTAATTATATTGGTATCATGTTGCCCTCATCAGCAATAGCAAATCTTGTTATATTTGCCACTCTATTGTCAGGTAAGACACCCGTTATGTTAAACTGGACAGTTGGTCGGAAAAATATTGAACACGCATGCGATACTGTAGCACTCGATCAGATTATTACATCGAGTAAATTTCTAGATAAGGTGGACAATGTAGAATTTGGTGAGGTCGAAGAAAAATTTGTTTTTCTGGAAGAAATAAAAAAAGAAAAAATTGGTTTGGGAGAAAAACTTATAGCGTTACTGCAAGCTAGAAAAAAAGCGGACAAGATTTTTCAATTTTATGAACTAGACAAAATTAAGGAAGTTGATCCTGCGGTAATTTTATTTACTAGTGGCTCGGAATCAGCGCCAAAAGGTGTACCCCTCACCCACTCCAATTTATTATCCAATACGCGTGCCGCTTTTGATATAATGCAGTTCAATGAAAATTCAACATTGTATGGTTTCCTTCCACCCTTTCATTCATTTGGATTTACGGTTACTACAATTCTGCCAACTATTGCCGGAATCAAATCAGCTTACCACCCAAATCCGACCGAAGGAAGGCGGTTAGCCCATGGTTGTGAATATTATCGTGCAACAGTCATGTGCGGCACTCCTACTTTTATAAACGGAATTTTCAAAGGATCTAAAAAGAATCAGTTAGACTCGCTACTGCATATACTTTGTGGCGCAGAAAAATTACCTGAGAGCTTAATTGAACAGGTTGAAAATTTACCGGAAACAACAATCCTTGAGGGTTATGGTATTACCGAGTGCTCACCGGTAATTACAATTAACCGTCCTGATGAAAAAAGAGAAGGCGTTGGACGGCCTTTGTCAGGTGTTGAAATAAAAATTGTCAATATGGATAATTATGAACCTGCAAAAAAAGATGAACGCGGTTTAATATTAGTTAAAGGAGACAACGTTTTCTCATCATATCTTGGCATAGACAAAAATCCATTTATCGAACTTGATGGTGAAAATTGGTACAATACGGGAGATTTGGGTTATCTAACTGAATTTGGAGCACTCGTTCTATCCGGACGACTCAAACGATTTGTGAAAATTGCCGGAGAAATGATAAGTTTACCGGCTATCGAAGAAGCATTAGGAAATTACTGGCCACCGAATGATGATGGTCCAACTGTCGCTGTTCAATCTTTGGAGTTAGAGGACAAACGCCCTGAGTTGTGGCTTTTTTCTGCCATGGAAATCAATATTGAGGAATCTAATGATGTTCTAAAAAAATCGGGATTCAGTAACCTCGGCCGTTTAAAGAAGGTGATTGTATTAAAAGAAATGCCTAAATTGGGCACAGGGAAAATCGATTATCAGTCGTTGAAAAAAATGATGGAGTAAGCGATTCGTAGTGAATAAGTGAATATTTTGGCTTTGTAGATCTTTGACTTGCTAGTTGTCATTTTTCCGGTAAATATGCCAACTATGTTTACAAGATTGTTAAATACTTTTAGCGATTCAAGCTTTCTTTTTGGACCTAGAGGGACTGGAAAGTCAACATGGATTAAGGAAAATTTCCCTGACGCGCTAGTCTACGATCTGTTAAATACTTCAGAGACCCTTAGATTAACACGAGACCCATCGATTATTTATCACGAGGTAAACAGCTTAAGAACAGAAAAATGGGTAGTCATAGATGAAGTGCAAAAAGTGCCATCATTGCTCAATGAGGTACATCGTCTTATCGAAGAAAAAAAGTATAAATTCATATTATCCGGATCCAGTGCGCGAAAACTGAAAAAAGAGTCTGACAACTTACTAGCAGGAAGAGCGAGGCAGACATATCTATATCCTTTAGTATCAGCTGAAGTAGACTATAAAATAGACCTGCAAAAAACGCTTCAATTTGGCATGCTACCAATTTCATTTACATCAAATGATCCACAGTCATATCTCAAGTCTTATGCGGAAACTTATTTGCAAGAGGAGATAAAAGCTGAAGCATTAACCAGAAACATCGCCAGTTTTGTTCGTTTTCTAGAAATAGCTTCAAGGCAAAACGGTCAAGTTACTAATATGTCATCTTTAAGCCGAGATGCAGGAGTAGCCCGTCAAACCGTACAAAACTATTTTGAACTTCTTGTTGATACACTTGTTGGAAGCTGGCTTCCGACTTGGAAGCTCAAGAGTTCTACAAAACAAGTGAGTCATCCGAAATTTTTTCTTTTTGATTCGGGAGTCGTACGTGCTTTATCAGGAAGACTTCCATATCCTCCAACACATGAAGAGGCAGGTCCATTACTGGAAACATTTATAATCAATGAATTAAAAGCATATCTTCATTATACAAATAAGCATTACCCGTTATTTTATTGGCGGAATCACAATGGAGTTGAGGTTGATTTTTTCTTTGAAACACAATCCGAGTACATAGGAATAGAGTGTAAACTCTCTGCCAATTGGGAGAATAAATATAATAAAGGTTTAAACAGAATGCTTTCTGAAATAGGAAAGCAAAAAGTAAAACTGATTGGCATTTATTCCGGTAAGAGAAAAGCAAAGTATGGTGAGGTCGAAGTTTATCCGGTATTGGATTTTTTAAAAACCCTCTGGAGCGGTGAACTTTTTGAATAACTTGGATTGTCTAGTACATTCGTTATAGACTCTTAGCAAAATCGACATACTTCTTCACTGTTCGCCTATCAACTTCTAACCGTCGTGCTGTTTCTTCAAAATTTTTAGTTTGTTGGTATATCTGATTAGTATATTTTGAAGATAATTGCATCAAGTTGAGTTTACCTTCACGTGCTTTCTCTAAATAATCTATTTCGTTTTCTGCCCTTTCAGGATCATAAATTCCCTGAATCATAACGTTTCGCACACACTGCTCCAACTCTCGGTAATTTCCCGGCCACGAATAGTCACGTCCAAGTTGATTATTGATAACGTAAATTACTTCTTCCGCTAATTTTGCAGACTCATCTTCTCCGACAAATTTGTTTGCCAAATAGATTACAGATTCATCGAGCTGCGCTGGTTTATCATTTAAGATTTCTCTAAGTGAAGGAGTCGTTACTTTGTCAGAACAAAGTCTATAGTAAAAATCATGTCGGAATTTTCCGTTCTTCAATAAATGGGCAATATCTCTGTGTGTAGCAGCGATTACTTTACCATTGAATGAGAGTTGCTTTGTATCACCCAAACGTTGGAAAGTTCTTGATTGAAGCACTCTTAATAATTTTACTTGAATATCCTCATCTATTTCACCCACTTCATCCAAAAACACAGATCCAAATTCACCACTTGCTTCAAAATATCCTTTGCGATCCTTAATCGCACCTGTGAAAGCACCGCTAATGTGGCCAAATAATTCTGATTCAATTAAAGTTGATGACAATGCACTGAGATTAACCGGAAAAAATACCCCATCCTGATTGACAACGAATGATTTACTTTGGCTGTCAAACGGTATAAATCGTGACAAGCCAATTGCCCTGGCGACTAATTCTTTTCCCGATCCAGTGGGACCGGTTATCAATGTCGTTATACTTCCCATTCGATTGTAGAGACTCCTTTGATAACGTTTCATATCACATGTAAAAATCGATTGCCAAACCCTTGCTCGAAGAGTTTGAATAACGTTTGAGCTGCCAATTATATTTTGGAAAATATACAAAAATGATCTTCGAATTTGATAGAAACAGGCAAACAAATGTGACTTTGAGTACGGTAACCGAACTCTACTATTTGAGGGTGCAAATCGATCATACAATTCGGAAAATTTAGAGTATGCTTTTTTTGCAGAGGGTTTTCCAGATGATGTTAAACCTCTATGAAATATTTGATCAAGGTCTGTAATCAACTGATGATACAGGTGGAAATAGACTAGATCACAATACAACTGCTCATCTTTTTTTGAAATCCTGATTGATCGTTTAGCTATTAGTTTTAAAGCCGATACCAATAACTTCTCACAAATATGACATATAAATACTAAATCAGATGAGATTTCTGTTCCCATGTCGTCATTTATACTTTCGAAATTTTTATTATTGAGTAATTCTTTCTCAAGTAATTTTCGTTCGCCATCAAATGGATTACACCAGGCAATCTTTGATAACAATGTAGCCTGTTGACGCTCTGAATTATTAAATATCGATCTCTCTACTAACATAAAATGTATATTTTATATACATATTATGTAAGATAACATTACACATTCTGTCAACAAGAGAGACACAAAACATCTGCATATCATTGGTTTCATGCAACTTACCAATTCTCAACCCAAACTGGCATGAAGGATGATTATATAAAGATGAATAATATTAACTTAAACAGAAGGAAAAATGAAAATGAAAACTATTAAATTATCAATTATAAGCACAGTTGCTGCACTTATTTCACAAATAGATGTGTTAGGGGCTGGTACCCTGACACCGATGAATTCCAGTCATGCTGCAATTCAAATACGAGATCACAACGTCGATGTAATCATCAATAATGGATTCACCCGTACGACTATAAATCAGACATTCTATAATCCCAACTCCGAAGATCTAGAGGCCATATACGCATTTCCATTGCCGGAAAGTGCTAGCCTATCCGAGATGATTATATTGACAGGAGAAAATCGTCTTGAAGGAGAAGTGATCAAAAAAAAGGAGGCTGAACGTATTTATCAGGAAGAAAAAGATCAGGGTAATTATACGGGTCTTGCTTCAAAAGTAGAATATCAAAACTTTGAGTTTCGAGTTTATCCCGTTCGAGCACAGGCTGAATCTCAGATAAAAGTGGTCTACTATCAACCGTTAAAAATTGATACTGGAGTTGGCCGGTACATTTACCCACTCGAAGAAGGAGGCACTGATGAAGTTGCTGAAAGTTTCTGGACGCGTAATGAAAAAGTTGAGCGCACTTTTAGTGCAACAGTTACTTTAAAATCTGCGTGGCCGGTAGATGAATTTCGTGTGCCTAATTTTAGTGGTGAAACAACAAAAGATGAAAACAATAACTTCGTATATAAATATGAAAGTCAAGGAGGCGCATTGAATAGAGATTTTGTTGTCTATTATCGGTTAGCCGAAAATTTACCAGGACGAGTTGAGGTAATTCCTTACCGTGCAGACAAAAACAAACCTGGTACATTTATGATGGTAGTCACACCTGGTTTGGATCTTAAGCCGTTAACAACCGGGGCTGATTATGTTTTCCTGCTTGATAAATCTGGTAGCATGCAAGGAAAAATCCATACGTTAACAAATGCTATGGAGAAGGCGTTGGTGAATCTTCAACCGCATGATCGTTTTAAAATAATAACGTTTAACCATAGAGCACATAAACTAATTGGTAACTGGACAGCGGCGACAGCTGAAAATGTTAAAAATGCTATCAATAAAGTTAACAACATAAAAGTCAATAATAGTACAAATTTGTACGCCGGTATTAATCTTGCATTAAAAGATCTGGATGCTGACCGAGCTTCCAGTCTAATAATTGTTACTGATGGCGTTACTAATACCGGTGTTGTTGAGCCGGCAAAGTTTCATAAATTACTAAAAAAGCAGGATGTTAGATTGTTTGGCTTTTTAATGGGTAATAGTTCAAACTGGCCTTTAATGAGAGTTATCTGTGATGCCAGTGGTGGATTCTACAAACCGGTTTCAAACGATGACGATATTATCGGACAAATTATTTTAGCAAAAAGTAAAGTGACGCATGAAGCATTACACGATGTTGCTGTCAATATTGATGGAGTTAAGACATATGATGTCACGCAAGATTTTACGGGTAAAATATACCGTGGACAACAATTGATTCTATTTGGCAAATATGACAAGGGCGGCCAGGCAACAGTAACCTTAACGGCAAAGAAGACTGGTGCAGATAAAACTTACGCAACAGAATTTGTGTTTCCAGAAATAGATAGAGACAATCCAGAACTTGAAAGACTCTGGGCTATGAGTAAAATTGAACAAATTGAGTTACATGAAAGTATTGGAAAAATTGATGTTAAGGAAACTAAAGATGCGATTGCTGATTTAGGAGTTCAATATCAATTGGTAACTGATCATACATCAATGATTGTTCTAGATGATGAATCATTTAAACGTCATGGAATAGAACGGAGAAATAAGCAGAGAGCAGAAATAGAACATAAAGCACAAGCAGTTAGAAATGCACAGCCGGTAAAAAATTATAGAGTCGATGATAATAAAAATATGTTTAATTTCAGTGCTCCATCCAGTAGTGGAGGAGGTGCAATCGAACCGTTTGCTGCAATATTAATGATACTGCTTACATTGATAGGATATAGAGTTACAAAACAAAATTAATATAAAACTGTATCAGACAATGTTTCTTACAAAACCAAAAATTACTAGCGTAGCCACCTTCATATGGGTGGCTATTGCTCTTATATCGATAATTGCCGGGCTAATTCCTGAAGTCACAAAAATTTATCAATATGATAGAAATGGAATATTGAATGGTGAAATCTGGCGTATCATAACCGGAAATTTTGTCCACTGGACAAGTGAACATTTAATTTGGGATTTACTAGTTTTTATTAGCCTAAGTTTACTCGCATGCAGATTAAACGCTAAACGATACATTTTATGTATGATATTTATATCTGTAGGAATTTTCTTATGCTTAATAACTTTCTTACCTGAAATAATTTACTATCGTGGTTTATCAGGCATCGATAGCGGTTTGTTTACCTTAATTCTGATTTCAATCTATTTCGAATCAAAAGATAATAAATTAAAATGTGCCGGTATTACCGGGATTATTTTATTTGGTGGAAAAACAATATACGAAATAATTATGCTAGATACTCTGTTTGTCTCGTCAATGAGTGAAGGTGTTATACCTCTGCCACAAGCACATTTGATCGGCGGAATTATCGGAATTATTATTGGAGTCAGTTGTCGTGTAAATCAACTGAGACTTATTCCTGAAAATTCATTTAAAAAAGTGCCATTGTAAATCAACATAAATAAAAATTCCATTTATAAAAAATACTTAAAATTACTCTACAATATTCCTAAAACTGAAAATTAACTCTAATAATCGAAATATTTAAATTTTCATCTATAGACAAAACAACATAATATAATTTAATACTAATGTGTGATTAAAATTTATTATGATAGAAAAAGTTCATAAATTTAGTATTCTAACGGCACTAGCAATATTGGTATCGTTTCTGATATTTTTCATATTAAACAAAGAAAAAACAAAATCTAGTGTCTATAAAAATTTTCGTATCACAAACACGCAAACAGACAGTTCTAACCAAATTGAAAATCTGCTAAAGTCAGCTAAGCCGATATCAGATTTACTCAATACCAAAGCCGGACAGTTTAGTAATGTTACGTTAACCGATTCGCTAAACCAAATTCGAAGTTCAAAAGGTAAATATAAAAATTTAATCTCAAATTTACGCACTTCGAAAGAACTCAAACATAAACTGTTAGGATATTACCTCGAATTAGAAAATTCCGAAAATAATGAGAAGCTTCTCAATGAGGCTATAAGTGAAAATTTACCGCTAATTGCGTTAACCATTGCTGACTGGTTATTCATCAATCAGAAATTTGATCAGTGGGAAAATTTTGTTTTAAACTATTCAAAACAACTTTCACCCATAAAATTTCAAAAAATTTTGAGTTTAATAGAAAGCTCTGAAATTACAAATTCACTACCAGCAACATTTTCCTATCTCAATATTGGCCAAAGTAAAATAGAGACAATTTCTGCAATAGCGCAACGTTTCTCAAGCGCCGGACTTACTATAGCCGCTATTTTTAAAAATCCTAAAACTACAGCACAACACAAAGACAAGCTACTGCCTATATTAAAAATAGTCGATAAAACTCTATATCTTGAAACCGTTAATCAACTAAAAATTTCTGCTGCTAAAAATAGCCACACCTATGAGCATTATAATTATTTGTTGGTTAATAATGATCAAAGTAAAATTTTTCATAAAGCCGTTGATCAATTCGAAAACAGTAAAAATGATGCGATTACTTATCAAAGTATAAATGTCATTATTAATTCATTGATGGAAAATAATAGTCTAACGATTGATAAATTAATTCTAGAAAAGTCTAGAAATTTTTTGGGAAATTTACCACATAAAACACAAAAAATAGACCGAAAAATTGCTGATTTATCTTATTTAATTTGGAGACAAGAAAAACAACTATGAGTATAAAAAAACTATTATTTATTCTATTACTATTTATTCAGACTCTGGTTAGTGCAGTTGACCACGCACCGGTATGGTCTGGCACGAATAGCCTGACTTATAATATCCGAAATCTGGACAATTTTGCGGTACTCAGTTATGGTTATACCCGATGGGGAAATATTATGGATTCTGAGACACAAATATTTCAATCACAATACACATTGAATTTTTCCGATTTATCTATTGAACACAATTCAGCAAATACTGTTCAGGACAGCTGGGATTTTTTTATTTCCCAAAACACTCTCTCTTTGATTCGTCAACAATTTCCAACTGTTACATATGATCAAGAGAAAGTTAAATTTTTGCGTTTGGAAATTACAGAGTAATTAATTTAGATATTCAGTTCCTCACCACTGTTTTTAAATAATCTAACAATAAATAATAAATTAAACCCAGGGATTTATAAGTAATGCTCCTGTTTGGTCAAAATCAGTTATATTTCTAGTCATTGTATGTAGCCCATTTTTTATTGATGTCGCAGCTATCAAGCCGTCATTTGATGCAATTTTTTTTCCATTTTTTTGCGCAGATGCAGATAGCTCACCCCAAATATGAGATACTTCCATATCGATTGGAAGAATCCTGTCATAGTAGTATCGCTCAAGTGACTGTAACCAATTAATTAAATCCTTTTTTTTCTTACTTTCACGTAAAAGAAAAACACACTTAACTATTTCACCAATTGAAATCACACTTATAAATATGCCATCATCCGGTATTGCACTAACTGCTGATTTAACTTTTTTACTTCCCTGTGGATGTCGTATTTCAGAAATAACACAGGTATCTAACAGAACTTTCATAATTTCACATTCCGCATTGATGAGCTGTCTCTAGTTATATCAATTCCTTCAAAACTCGGCCCACTCAATAGAAATTTTTTGAAATTTGGTACATTCCCAATCAACTTATCATAAGACTTTTTATCAATGACCATGATTCTATCACCACGCCGATCAATTTCTTGTGGCCCTTCAGCTAATGCTAAATTGATAACTTCACTCAATTTATTCTTTGCTTCTGCTAATTTCCATTTCATAATAAATAGCTAGATTAGCTAGATTTTTTTAATTACAAGTATTTATAAAAAGTTTTAGTTTGTCTATAAGATAGATGAAAACAGCATTAATAAAATTATGCCAGAGTTACCAGAAGTAGAAACTGTATGCCGCGGATTAAGAAAAAACATTATTGGTAAACGAATAAGCAAACTGCAAATTCGTATCAGTAAATTACGTTGGGTAATTGATAAAAATAAATTACAACAAGCTGTTATCAATGAAAAAATTATCAGTGTAGAACGACGTGCTAAATATATTCTTATTAATCTAAATAACCGTAACACGATTGTAATCCATCTCGGAATGACAGGGAATTTACGCCTTAAGTCTCAGTCTGTACCATTAGAAAAACATGATCATTTAATTTTTAGTTTTGATGATAAGAGTGAAATTCGTTTTCACGACCCACGTCGTTTTGGTATGGTTGAGGCAGTTAGTGCAAATGAGATGAGTAACTATTCTCGATTTGCCAATTTAGGACCTGAGCCATTAGAAAAGTCGACTCGAGCAGCAGACTTATACAAGAAATCAAGCAAGTCAAAAAAACCGATTAAGAATGTACTTATGGACGCAAAATTTTTAGCAGGTGTTGGAAATATTTATGCAAGTGAAGCGTTATATTATGCAAGAATCCATCCTGAAAAAATATCAAATACTATGACTCGTAAGCAATGGACAGCTTTATTACGATCTGTGCGAAAAGTACTAAAAGCCGCGATTAAAAAAGGCGGCACAACTTTAAGTGATTTTGCAAACAGTGAAGGTAACAGTGGATATTTTCAATTATCACTCGCAGTTTATGGTCGAGAGGGAGAAAAATGTCCTAGTTGCAAAACAAAAATTGAAAAGTTTACGCAGTCGGGAAGAAGTTCGTTTTATTGTCCAAGTTGCCAATCGATAGATTAAGAGAAAATTAAAAATCTTTTTACCACAGATGTACGCAGATCTCCACAGATTATTACTTGCTTTATTCAATCCCGTTAATCCTGTCTAAATATAATTGATGAAAATCTACGGCGTTACCATTTCACCCGATGTCGTAATAAAAAACCGATCTCTTTCCATTGTCTTGAAATTAAATTTTACTTCGACGGTCTCCGTGCCATCTCCGTTATCAGTAACGGTCTCTGTGAAATCAACACCTTTGCTTGCAGGATTATAATTTTTCAAATCTTCGGTTGTTTGAATATTGTACTTAATCTCTGCTGAGTTTTTACGACGACGGTATCTAACCATCGGTTTATCTTCGCTGACTAAAAACTTTGGTAATTTTGCATGTGGGTTATCGTCATCAAAATCGATGCCATAAATATATTTTTGAAAATAAGTTAAACCGGATTTTTCTGATCGGTTATTAATAAGTAAGCCGGCATTCAGATCTCGCAAAGATTGTCCTAATCCTAATTGAATCAATCCGGTTCTACCTGATGTTGGTGTAAAATCACTGTCGATTGAATCATCGTTACCTTGATTTTGTTGAGAAACAGGTACATCGCCTTTTCTGACAACTTGAACATAAAAATCTCCGGAAATTATGTTATCAAAACTATAGGTACCATCAGATGAACTTTTTGCAGAGAGCACGGTGTTATCATCTTCATTGCCAACAATGCCATCTGATCCAGGTTCTCGTAAATTTACAGTGATATCAGCAAATCCTCTTTCACCGTTATTATTCATACCATCGCCATTTAAATCTGCCCAAACTGTGCCACTAATAGTTGATGGGGAAGCTACAGATCCAGAAATTGCAAACTTAAATGGATTTTCATCCGGGATATTAGTATTGATACTCACATTTCCAAAAAAATTGCCTAATTTTGTGTCATCAATTTCTATTTTTAAAGTTTCTCGATTACCAGGTAAAAGAGTATTTGATATCTCATCAGCCAGTCTAAATCCAAACGGTAATTGAATATTGTTTAATGTGAGTGTAGCACTTCCATAATTATAAATATCAAATTCACTATAATTGTATATTGCATTAATATTAAAAACTCTCCTTTCACTATATTTATCTAGAGATTGTGGTAGGTTATGATAGCTAAAAGAAAATTTTCTCCCATCAGTAGTTAAAAAATGCAGTAAAATATTATTAATTGTACCCGAATAACTATAAGTATCATCAGTGACATCAAGTGACCACTTACCATTAATCTCTTTATTATTAAAATCCGCTAAACTTCCTTCGGGTCTAAATCTTCCAGTAAAAGGAGCACGTCCATTTTCTATACTGACTGAAGCCTCATCATCTAATACTGTATTACTAAAATTATTACCACGTCCACCAACATCTGTAAATAGTTCAACCCGTGTACCATCTGGCCCTATTAAGTAGACATCTAAATCTTCAACATTCGTGTGATTAATCGTGAGTGAAACATTTACATCACTAACTTTTGGAGTGTTATTCTGAACTACACCAGCAAATTTAGTACCTTTACTAAATTCTGGTGATTGATCTCCATTTAATATGTTTTGATGGATTCTCTGGATTATAATATAAGGACTGGCTATCAATCCCATATCTAAATTTACTATTTTTTGCCCTGAAGTTAAATTAATTATATCTGTACTACTTGATGTTGCATCAATATCACTATCGATTGTCTCGTTAAACCCAATATTTTGATTGGTAATAGGATAGTAGTTATTAACTATCTGAATAAAATAGTTATCGGCCTCTAAGTTAAAAAACTTATACTCACCATTAACTAAACTCTTGGTTGTCTCAAGAAGTTGGTCATCATTGGTTCCAATTATGTTATCAGAACCAGGGTCTAATAATTTTAATTCCAAACCAGACATTCCTAATTCATTATCAATATCTCGAATCCCATCAGAATTAATATCACTCCAAACTAACCCATTTATACTAGTAGACTCTAAATTCATTCCTACAATTGCAAATTCATATTGGCTCTCATCACTATCGTTTGTTTCAATTTTTATTTTTCCTTTAAACTTCCCTATACCAGTAGGAGAGAATTGAACTGTAAAAGTATCACTTTGACCAGGTGCTATTAAATTAGTCAGAGGTTCTACTATCTTAAAACCATTTGGCACTATGATAGATTTAATTGTTAAATCATCGGTACCATCATTTCTAACTCTAAAAGTTCGAGTAGAAAAATCTGTTTTGATATCTGAGACATTAACCCTATCTTGAAATAATTTTTTTGGAATATCATCTGAATTAAAATTAAATTGCCCACCATCAGTTGTAGTAATTTCCAAAGACCAACTATTCAAAACTCCTATTTCTTCCATGTTTCCATCATCAACAGATTGTTCAGGAGCTAATATAGAATAATTTGTAAGAATATCCGGTTGATATTCACTTAACTCACCACCTGATGCTCCAGCAGGATTGTCTACTTCATTAGGAACAGAAAGTTGAAAATTATCTGAAATTAAAGTATTTAAAGTCGATTGTACTCCACGATAAATGAGTCTAATCAAATCATCAGACAGGTTGGATGTTACTGCAACACTACCGCCGGTTACTGTAATATCAAACTGTATCGGGCCAATGTAATCTAACTCATTTATCTGATTAGACATAAGTTGAGAAAATACTATTTTTCTTTGATTAGCAGGAACTGTAAATGTTACTCCATTTACGGTCAGAGAATCGGGTAATGTAGTCGTTAGTATATCATTAATAAGATCATAGTAAATTGAAATATTGATTGGCCCATCATCAAGTGGAACTGTTGTAATAATCACTGCTGGAGATTCTGGCTCTGGAGCTGGTGGCTCCTCTTCCTCTTCTTCTTCTTCCTCTTCCTCTTCTTCTTCCTCTTCTTCTTCCTCCTCTTCCTCCTCTTCCTCTTCTTCCTCTTCCTCTTCTTCTTCCTCTTCCTCTTCTTCCTCCTCTTCCTCTTCTTCCTCCTCTTCCTCTTCTTCTTCCTCTTCCTCTTCTTCTTCACCTTGGCTATAACGGGAATCTAGTATTTCAATTAATAGAGACCAATTACCTAAAGCATTCATATCATCATGTATACTTAGTGGTGGATAATCTGGAGTATAAACATCAGAGAATGGGTAGTTGTAGTGTATATTTACAATACTTCTAGTAACTTCATCATCAAAAGTTGGTCTAAGGTACTGACCTTGACCTCGAAGGTTACCAAATAGCTTATTTTGAATTCCATTTGGGTTCCTTAAATAAACCGCTAATTCTACAATAGAATCTTTGGATATATTTAAAGATACATTAACATCTTTTATTTTAATTTCACCTTCAGTATATAATGTTTTAAAAACGGTGCCTCTCGATATAACTGGATTACTATCTCCATTATTTATAATATCATTATTGCTCAATACTATTATTTTAGGCTCTACATAAATACCAGCATTAATACTTGATACCGTTTGGCCTTCTGCTAAATTGATAATATCCGTAAATCTAGAAGTCGGATTGAAATGACTACTAATGCTATTGTCATTACCGATATTTTTTTCTGATAATTGAACATCACCTGGACTCAATATTTCCAAATAGAAATTACCTGGAGTTAAGTTGAAAGATTGATAACTGCCATTACCTGAACTTATAATATTTGAAATTAAAACATCATCACCTCCACCAATGACTCCATCAATTCCGGTTCGGTATAATTTTAAATTAACATTTCTCAAACCAAATTCATCAATACCAAATAGGCCGTCTTTATTTTTATCACCCCAGACATTACCACTAATTATTGCTGAACTAACTATATTTCCTTTAATATTCAGTTCAAACAGAGATTCATCGCTGTCATTGCTTTCAATAATAATTTTTCCATTATAGGGACCTGCACTTGTATCGTCTATTCTAATAGAAAAGCTATCATTTTCACCAAACTCAATTTTTTCTGATAAAGGCTCAATGAGTGTTAGGCCTTGAGGAATTTTTAGATCACTGACTAAAAGTGGTTCTAAACCCTTATTGGAAACTACAAATTCACGAATTGAGAAATTAGCTGTTAAGGTTGATTTTGTAGTAGCATTACTATTTATAGGTATTGGATTATCTGATGATTGAAATGTAAATTTTCTTCCGTTTGATGTATTAAAGTATAAGGACCAGCTTTTAAGAATTCCGGTTTGGGAAGTGAGATTACTTAAAATTTCTAGCGTCCATTTTCCGTTAGGGGCATAATTATAAAAATCATTGAGGTCACCTTTAGGTTTAATAGTAATTCCATTGCTCCTATCATTACTGCTGATTAGTTCAACCCTAGATTCATCAGGTCTAATTAATTCGACCGTCAAGTCTCTTAAAAAAACATTTGATGTACGGAGATCAACTTTTAGGTCAATTACTTCAACTGCACCACCTAATATTATATCACCCAGATCTGTTCCATCTACAATATCTGGAATAGCATTACCGCTATTAATAACAAAATTATTGTTGGTAATTTCTATCTCCGGTTGAGATGGAATATCAGAATCCCATAATTGAGAATAATTACCTGAACCACCTGAAATGATTTTTTTACCATCTGGTGAAAAGTCTGCTGATAGTACAGTATCATCACTTGAGAAATATCGAATTACTAATCCAGTATTAATATCCCTAATTGAAAAAGATCTAGAAGTGCTAAGGGCTAAAATCCGAGATCCATCTGGTGAAAAAGCAGCACTACGCAAAAATCTATATGTATCAAATGATTGCAATAGTTCTCCTGTATCTGCATCCCATAATTTAATTGTGCTATCATCACTGCTACCAGTGAGAATTCGAGTTCCATCATTAGACCAATCAACACTTTTTAAATTTGAAGTATGCCCAATTAAGCTAGACAATTCATCTCCAGTTTCAATATCCCAAATACTAGCCCTTCTAAAATAATTATCAGTCAAAAATTTTGTTCCATCTGGTGAAAATACAATAGAAGATGCATTAATGGAAAATGTTCGAATTAAGTTTCCAGAATTTACTTCCCAATATTTAACTGTTCTATCATCACTTGATGATAAGATGTATAAATTATCAGGGGACCAGACAACATCTTTAATAAATCGAGAATGTCCACTAAGTGTATGAATTAGCTCACCATTCTGTATATCCCAAATTTTGACAGTAGAATCATAGCTCCCTGTAACTATTTTTGAACCATCAGATGAATAGGCTACAGATTGCACTCTATCCTGGTGACCTGAGAATGTTTTTAATAAATTTCCTGTTTCTAAATTCCATAGTTTTGCAGTTCTATCTACACTTCCAGTTATTACATTATTTCCATCAGGTGAATAAGCAACAGAGTTAATATTGGATGAATGACTACCAATAGTATGAATTAAATTACCAGACTCTACATCCCATATTCGTAAATCATAAGATTTACCTATCGCTATTTTTTTACTATCTTTTGAAAATGTGATAAATCTTACTACGTCATTGATACTACTAAATTCCTTTATAAAATTACCTGACTCAGAGCTCCAAATTTTAGTGGATTCTGCACTACCAGCTACTATTTTTTTATCATCAGGTGAAAAAGCTACAGCAGTAACTGAAGCAGTAAAATCTGAAAATGTGTGGATAATATTTGCAGTTTTGACATCCCATAATTTAGCAGTTTTATCATTACTTCCTGTTAAAATTTTAGTTCCATCCAATGAGAATGCGACAGATGTTACTTCATCCGCATGAACAAATTCCTTCAGTAATGATACATCTTCATCATTAATATTCCATAACCTAGCACTATTATCTTCACAGCCAGTTAGTATTTCATTACCATTAGGAGACCAAGATACTGATGTCACATCTTGAGTATGATTAATTGATTTTAATATTTCACCAGAATCAACATGCCAAATTATTACGGTATTATCATCACTAGCTGATGCAATCATTGTTCCATCTGGGGACCAAGCAACAGAATTAATATACCCAGCATGTCCAGTTAAATTTTTCCAACCTGATCCAGAATAATTTAATATAGTAACTGTTTTATTTGACCGGCCAATTACAATTTTTGTACCATCAGGTGATATTTTTACCGAAGTAGCAGTTGTACTTGAAGATAGACTGATTTCTCGAACAATATCAATAGAGTTAATATCAATAATCACAGGTGGTTGTCCTGCCAACAAGAACTCACTACCATCTGCAGAAAATTCACCATCAAAAATTTTACCAAAACCCAATTGCTTTATTGGTCTCCTAACCTCTTCAGGTGTAAATGCAAAAATAGATAATGATGAAAATGTAAAAATTGCACATAGAAACGTTATTAATATTTTGTTTGATACAAAATTATTTCGTTTTGGGAATGTCATATTTATTGCTTAGTAGTTAGAATTAATAATATTAGTAAAATTCATCCTACTTATGAATAATACAATGGCAAGGGGGAATATGGGGGAAATGGTGAATGATGAATAGAGAATAATGAAAATTTACGCAGATCATCCTTCGCTAAAACTATGGCTCTACAAGTTATACACTGATTAGCAAGGACTTTTATCACTGATCTTCAATCCTGTTAATCCTGTCTAAATAAAATTAGCTGAAAATCTACTACGGCGATATCATTTCACCAGACGTCGTAATGAAAAATCTGTCTCTTTCCATTGTCTTAAAATTAAATTTAACTTCGACTGTCTCGGTACCGTCACCATTGTCAATAACGGTCTCTGTGAAATCGATATCTTTGCTTGCAGGAATATAATTTTTCAAATCTTCGGTTGTTTGAATATTGTATTTTATCTCTGCTGAGTTTTTACGACGACGGTATCTAACCATCGGTTTGTCTTCACTGACTAAAAACTTTGGTAATTTTGCATGAGGATTAGCATCATCGAAATCGATGCCATAAATATATTTTTGAAAATAAGTTAAACCGGTTTTTGGAGAGATTTTATTTAAAAGTAAACCAGCACTTAAATTATATACTGACTGAAATGAACCTGCTGAAACGACCTCACTTCTTCCAGTTGTCGTAGTAATGTCACTATCAACTGAATCATCAGTCCCAATATTTTGTAATGCTATCGGAACATCACCTATTCTTATAACTTCAACATAGAAACTACCGGAATCCTCAACAACAAAACTATATGCACCACTAGTAGAGCTATGTGTAGTCGATACAGTACTATCATCATTATTTCCAATAATTCCATCAGAACCAGGTTCACGCAAGTTAATTGTGATATCACTCAATCCAATATCATTGTTATTAAATATTCCATCTTCATCTAAATCTGCCCAAATTGAACCACTAATTCTATCAGGGAAAATGTCCACAAAACGTGATATAGAAAGTATAAAATTATCAGCAACTAAAGTATTTATTACATTTTGAACATTGAAATATATATTTTGAAGTAGATTATTCGACAAATTTGAATTAACTTTTACATATCCATTTTCTACATAAATATCATACTGAATAGTCGATGAACCTACAGTATTTAATTCAGTTAATTGATCTGCATTTAATTGTGATAAATTAATATTTCTTTGGCTTGAAGGAATAGTAAATATTATCCCATTTTGAATCAATGACTCAGGCAATGTAGCCACTAACTCCTTAGTATCCTTGTTAAAAATAATTGGTATAGTTATCCGTCCATCGTTAAATTTAATTCTTATAATTGGCGTTGGTAATGGAGGTGCTAGTGATGCTACTGAAACCTGAGTATTTGCTTCTTCCTTTTCAGTAACTACTATATCGTATTTAGAACTTAAATCCTCAAGTTCAACTCTATCTTCAATATCATTAGAGTTATCTAATCTAGAAAAAATGTCTCTATCAATTTTTAAATCAGTCTCTATTGCAATAAGTGATAAAGATAAAAGAGACACAAAAAAATGTATTTTAAATAGGACTATAATATTATTATTTAGCATAAAGTTAGTAGAGATTATGTTTATGCTACTGATATTTCATATTTATTGCTTAAAAATCAGAAAGTTTGATTGTTATCATGTCAATAGCTGAGGCAAAGGCAATAGTTAACATGAGGAAATGATACTAACAATGCTGAACAACATAAAGATTAAAAGCCACTGATCATCAATTGCTAAAGCTTTCACTCGACGTATTGTACGCAATATACACAAATATAACTAAATTTTCATCCTGTTAATCCTGTCTATATTATTATAATAATATAAAATGAAAACTCAATATCGAGGCCGTTTGGCGCCTACTCCATCAGGATATTTGCATGTCGGACATGCATCGACATTTTGGACAGTTCAAGAACGTGCTAAACTGCATAACGGTGATCTTATTTTACGTGTTGAGGATTTGGACCAGCAACGCTGTAAACCGGAATTTGTCGATGCGATGTTTGAAGATTTTAAATGGTTAGGACTAACGTGGAATGAGGGGCCGAATAAAAATGGCAAGAATGCTCCCTACTCTCAAAGTGAACGACTAAATTTTTATTTAGAGGCTTGGCAAAAACTTTTACAGGCCAGTGTAATTTATCCGAGTCCGCATTCACGTAAGGATGTCGAATCGGCGTTAGTTGCACCGCATGCAGGCGACAAAGAAATTATTTTCCCAATTGAATTACGCCCTAATCAATCTGTGGATAAAAGTATTGATGAACCTGGAAATTGCAACTGGCGATTTCGTGTTCCAGATGGAAAGGAAATCCTGTTTAATGATAAACGATTGGGAGAAATAAAATATGACGCGGGAGAAGATTTTGGCGATTTTCTAGTTTGGCGAAAAGATGGTTACCCATCGTATGAGCTAGCGGTCGTTGTTGATGATGTTAAAATGGAGATTACAGAAGTTGTTCGTGGTGAAGATTTGTTGCTTTCAACTGCCAGGCAATTGCTGATTTATAATGCGCTTGGAATGAACCCGCCGGACTTTTATCATTGTCCCTTGATACGGGATGAAAATGGAAAACGTTATGCCAAACGGGAGGGTGCACTGAGTCTTAAAACTTTGCGCGAACAGGGCTTGTCGCGGGATGATGTCAGGGAGAAAATTTTTGGTGTAAAACTAGTCTTGCCATAGCGAATTCCAAATTATTGATAAGTGGCAATCCAGGTAGACTAAAAAGTGATGGATCACCGCGGCATTACATGCCTCGTGATGACAATATAGATTATGAATATGATTGGGATTGAGATTGCGAAGGCGATACCGATTCAGATACCGATTTTTTGAATGATCTTACAATTGCAACTCTTAGCTGGTGTTTAGAAAATTTTGTTGTTAATTATAATGCTATTGACAGATGTTAACTACATCATATCGCTAAATTGAAATTATTGTAACAGATGGAAAATTCAGAAAGTAATAGTAAATGCCTGGTAAACCCTTTAACCTTAAAAGGCTTTAAAGATTTATTGCCTGAAGAGGCTTATTTACGCAATGAGATCATTGACAAAATTCGCTGCGTCTTTGAACGATTCGGCTTTCAACCCGTCGATACGCCGATTCTGGAATATTTAGTTACACTTATTGGCACCGGTGGTGAAGAATCGAATAAACAACTTTTTCGATTAGAGAGTCCTGAAAAGGAACCGATCGCTTTACGTTTTGATTTAACCGTGCCATTTGCTCGAGTGCTGGCACAATATCCTGATCAAATAAAACTGCCCTTTCGCTGCTATCATTTTGGTCCAACTTTTAGAGCAGACAAACCGGATCCCGGACGCTATCGCCAATTCACCCAATTTGATATCGATGCCGCCGGATCTTCTTCAGTAGCTGTCGATGCGGAGATTATCGCTGCTATGTGTGAAGCATTGCGTGAACTTGGATTGCGCAATGAAGGTGTGCATGAAGGTGACACTAAAGAGTATCAAGTCAGTGTAAATAATCGCAAACTGGTTGATGCACTTTTAGATGATTGTGGAATAAAAGATAATTCTACCGTAAAACATATTTTAAGGGTGATCGACAAACTAAACAAAGCCGGCATTGAAAACGTTAGAAAGGAACTTGGTGCGGGTCGCATGGATGAATCGGGTGACGAAATAAATGGCGTCAATCTCGAAGAAGAAACCATTGATAAAATAATTAACTTTATATCGATTAAAGGTGATAATCGAGCAGAAGTAATCAGTGCATTGGAAAAAGTTTTGCCGGAAAGTGAATTAGCCAAAACTGCAATAGCAGAAATGCGAGAGATTGCTGCTTGTCTTGAAAGTTTGGGTATCGGAGAAGACGAAGCGGTATTTGATTCCAGTTTGGCAAGAGGATTAGATTATTATACCGGTCCCGTCTACGAAGCATATTTACCAATAGTTCCGCGTCTTGGATCTGTTATGGGTGGAGGTCGTTACGATCACTTAGTTGAAAGATTTTCAGAGGATCCTATCGAGGCCACCGGAGCTTCAATTGGCATTGATCGGCTAATCGCTGCTCTCGCTGCTGCGGGTAAAACCGAGAATAGAAAATCGAAAACCAAAGTCTTGGTTATTGGCATGAAAGGTGTACCAGCTAATGAATTATACGCGATTGCCAGAGATTTACGCATCAATGAAATTGCAACTGAGGTTTTCATGAAAAGTGGTAAATCGAATATGAAAGAACAATTGAAATTTGCCAATAATCGTGAAATCCCAATCGCCATTATAATTGGTGAAGATGAACTGAAAAATGGCAAGGCATCGGTAAAAGATCTCGTTGCAGGCAAAGAGCAACGATCGGATATCGACTCACATAAAGATTATAAAAAGTCTGGAAAATCGGGGCAAGTTACTGTTGACCGCAATCGATTGGTACAGACGATTAATGATATTTTGCAGGGTTGTTAGAAATTTGATATTGGGTATCAGCGATTAGGATTACGATCAAGATCAGGCAAATTGAATTGCATAGATCTACCAAACACCAATACCAGGGCTGTCTAAAGTTTGAGCAAAAGCGACTAATAATTTAACGCCGTTTTCAATATCTTCCAAATCTACCACTTCACTCGGAGTGTGCATGTATCGAAGTGGAATTGATATTAATCCTGTTGCAACACCATCTCTGGAAATTTGTATTGAACGTGCATCGGTACCTGTTGGTCGAGGATCAGCTTCAATTTGATACGGAATATTTTCTTTCTCCGCACAATCTACTAGTCTTTGAAAAATAATGGGATTAATGTTTGATCCACGCGTTATTATTGGGCCACCACCTAATTTGAATTCACCATATTTTCTGTTGTCACACTGCGGGTGATCAGTCGCATGACCAACATCAACGGCAATTGCCACATGGGGGTTTACCGAGTAGGCAGCAGTAATAGCACCACGGCACCCGACCTCCTCCTGTGATGTTGCGACAGAAACAACTTTAGCTGTTAAAGTCTTAATTTCGGCTAATCGTCTAAGAGTTTCACAAACAAGATAGGCACCAGCTTTATTGTCAAACGCTCGTGCAGTTGCAACAGAACCATGAATCATTTCTAAACTTTGATCATAGGTTGCCACGTCTCCTATGCGGACTAATTTCAAAGCTTCCACTTTTGATTTTACACCAATATCGATCCAGATTTGTTCGAGTTCAGGAATTTTTTTTCTGTCTTCAGCACTCATTAAATGAATTGCGCGTTTACCTGTCACCCCTTTGATATAGCCGTTTTGTGTTAGTATATTCACACGCCTGCCGGAGATAATTCCTTTATCATGACCACCGACAGTATCAAAATAGAGGAAACCGTTATCATCAATATATTTGATAATTAAACCTAATTCATCCATGTGACCGGCTAACATTAAAGTCGTATCACCATTGGGATTTATAGTGGCAATTCGTTGCCCCATAATGTCTTTTTTATAATCTATGGCAACGGGTTCCAAATACTGATCGACAACCGTTTGTGCTTCCATCTCATACCCGGATGGTGAACGGGCGTTGAGTAAGTCGACTAAAAATTGTGGTGGTGTGTATTTATTTTCAGGCATTTATTTTAACTTTTACCAATTCCGTGAGCCTCAAAACCAATTGCACGTAATTTTTCTAAATCGAGAATATTTCTTCCATCGAAAATAAATGCTGGCTTATTCATTGACTGATAAATTTTCTCAAAATCAAGATCTTTAAATTCATCCCACTCAGTTAGTATGGCAATGGCATGTGAATCCTCGGCTGCTTCATAGGCACTTTGACAATGTGTAACTGATTCATCTTCAGCGCCCAAACCTAAACTTGATAGAACAGTTTCACTGGAAACTTTAGGATCGTAGACTGCAAGCTGTGCTTGTTCTGCAAGTAAGTCACGACAGACATCAATAGCCGCAGACTCTCTGATATCATTAGTATCTTTTTTGAAGGCGTAGCCAAAAATAGCAAGGCGCTTGCCGGCAACAGTATTAAACAGTGAGTGAACAATCCGCACAGTGAACCGTTTTTTTTGATGATTGTTCATAGATACAACTTGCTCCCAATATTCAGCAACCGCAGGTAATCCAAAATGCTCACAGAGATAAACCAAATTTAAAATATCTTTTTGAAAACATGACCCGCCAAATCCAACTGAAGCTTTTAGAAATTTTGAACCAATACGATCATCCATACCGATTGCGTAAGCAACTTCATCAACGTCTGCACCGGTCACTTCACATAATGCAGATATTGCATTAGTTGAAGAAATACGTTGTGCTAAAAATGCGTTAGCCGTAAGTTTAGATAATTCAGATGACCATAAATTTGTGGTGATTATTTTTTTCTTTGGAACCCAGTGAGCATAAACATTAACTAGTTTTTGAATAGCTTTTTCACCTTCTGGACTTCGCTCTCCACCAATCAATATTCGATCAGGATTTTCCAGATCAGTCATAGCCGTTCCTTCGGCAAGAAACTCTGGATTTGATAAGACTTGAAAACGAGCTTGAGTACCAGAAGTATCAAAAATTCTCTTGATTGATTCGGCGGTACGTACAGGTATAGTTGATTTTTCAACTATTACTTTGTCATTTTTAGAAACTTTTGCAATTCGTCTGGCACATGCTTCAATGAAACGTAAATCAGCTGCTCGTCCCGCACCAATGCCGTAGGTCTTTGTGGGAGTATTGACGCTAATAAATATTATATCAGCATCAGCTATTGCCTTATCCACATCTGTGGTAAAGAATAAATTTTTACCGCGAGTGCTTAATACAATTTCCGTGAGTCCCGGCTCAAAAACCGGTAGATCATCGGAATTCCAGGCAGCTATACGGTCTGCATTAATATCAACTACAGTTACTTTAATATCCGGACATTTTAAAGAAATCATGGCCATCGTTGGTCCACCTACATAACCAGCACCTATACAACAGATTTTCATTGTTATTTATTTTGTTAAATATTTAAAAGATTTTAGATAAAGTAAACAAGCTGCGAAGATTAATAGATGTATCATAAATCAGGCAATCACAATTTAGGAAAATGTTTTAGCTACTGAGACAAAACGTTTTGCTGCTTCGACCAAATTGTCATTATTAGGAGCACCATAGCTGAGTCTGACATAATTCAAGGGCGTGCCATGAGCAAAACATAAATTTCCCGGTACATAAATTACATTATTTTCAATGCATGATTTATAAAATTCTGATCCGATAGATGTATCTAAAGCATCGGGACCTTTTAACCAAATAAGTAGCCCACCAGTGGGTATCTCCCAATTCCAATTAATTTCATTGAGTCCTTCAGATCGAAGTGTCTCATCAAGCAACCTCATTTTTTTAAAATAATGAATCTGTATAGAATGCAAGTGATCTGAGTAAGTATTTTCTAAAAGCAGTTGTTCGATAATAGCCTGATTAAAATTTGCAGTACCAAAATCATGGTGAGCTTTTACTCGAAGAATATTGTTACGCCATTCATTATCTGTGACACAAGCAAATCCAACTTTTAAACCTGTTGCAAAAGGTTTAGTAAATGTTCCCGTGTACAGAACCGGTAAATCTTTGAATTCTGCCAGGCTCAATGTACTCGGAGCAGAATACGGTTCGCTAAAATAAAACTCGCGGTACGCTGCATCTTCAATAACCGGTAAGGAGAAATTTAAACTATTAATAAAATTGCCCAACTTTTTTTTCTCATCTAAGGACAGACACTGCGATGTTGGGTTCGCATAGTAAGTAACCATATAGAGTGCTTTAATGCGTCCAATTTTATTTACTAACTGATAGCCAGTAATTAATTTAGAAAATTCATCAAAATTTATATTTCCATTTTCAAATGTTGGTATGGAAACAGCCTGAACACCCAATCCCTTTAAAGCTTCAAGCATTACAAAGTAACTTGGTTGCTGAACTAAAATAATATCGCCCGGATCGCAAAGGATTTGTGCGGCTAGATATAATGCCTGTTGTGAACCATTGGTTACAATAATATTTTCAGCGCTCCAATAATCAGCAGACTCGTTGGGGTAATTCGAAAAAAAATCTGCAATTAATTTTCTAAATTTGGATCTCCCCTGATTTATGCCATACTGTAGATACTCTGACGATGTAGACTCTAAAAATAATTTGTCTACAATTGATGTAATTTTTTCTTTTGGTAAAATTTCATTATCAGTAAATCCAGCCGCAAGTGATAAAAGATCCGGCTTTGTCAATGCTTCACTCATCATACTCACGATAGTAGAATCTTCTGCCCTATTCCCCATTGTAGAGAACCTAACCTGCTTAATTTTATTCATAAACAGGTGATGAAATCATTTCACTATTTGATGTTTTAAATTTTTCGACTTCGTTAGTTTCCGGATTATAAACAGGCACAACAGCTCCACCAGAAATAATAAATTTCATGCCATCTGCAACAGGCATCTCTAACTCGAAAACCTGGCTTTTCGGAGCAAGAATTAGAAATCCACTTGTAGGATTTGGTGTCGTAGGTATAAAAATATTATAAAGTAACTCATCTGTTTTAATTTGAATTTCCTCCCTTCCCTCACCAGTTAGAAATCCAATTGCATAAGTTCCTTTTCTTGGAAACTCAACCATAACTACTTTTTGGAAAACTGCTTTTTTTTGATGACTAAAAGTTTCAACAATTTGCTTAACAGTATTATAAACAGTATTAATAAATGGTAATCTATTTAAAAGCTGTTCAGCAGTATTTACTAAAAACTTTCCAATAAATTTTTGAGATAACCAACCTAATATTGTTATTAATATTATTACAAATACTGTAGAAAATATCTGTAATGCCCATATAGGTAAATTTTTATTCCAGTTATCACCGGGAAATAGCAGTAAAATAAGTTCAGACGTCGGTGCCCCAATTTTTTGAACTAAAAAATTAAAAACAAAATATGTAATTCCAATAGGTGCGAGTAGTATCAATCCAGATATAAAAGAGGTTCTAAATCTTTTATTTAACTTTTCTCTTTTTGATCTCATTTTTTCCGAATTATTCAGTTTATGAACTAAATATTTCATACTCTTTATCTACAAGTCGAGATATCATTGAATCTGAAAGTAAATACAGAAATCTGATCACCCAATAGTGCCATTGTGTCCCATGTTGTAATTCGGACAACTCCAGGCAAACAATACTGGGTCACTATGTCGCAACACGGGTTGTGTTAAATAAATCTTTATTGTTTATAATCAAACACTTATGAATTTTATAAATTCTGGTATATTTGATGCAAACATTACTGCCACAATTCAGAAACTAAAATCAATAATTAAAAAAAGAAAGGAATAATAAATATGAAACTAATAAAATATAAACAGCCTGAAATCAGTAGAAGTAACAGTATCGATCCATGGTTCGATTCGTTTTTCGGAGAAATATTCCGAAACTCAGGATTAGTTGATAATAAATATCGACCCAGTGGTAGTTATACACCTGTGACTAACTATGATGAGGATGAGAATAATTACACGCTTAGAGTAGAACTACCTGGAGTTAAAAAGAGTGATATACAAATAGAGCAGGAAAATAATATATTAACAATAAGTGGTGAGCATAAAAGTAAAAGTAAGGACGAAGAAAAATCGTATAAATACAAACAATCGATATCCCTGCCAGATGGTGTAGACTTAAATAAATCCAGAGCAGATTATGAAAATGGAATATTAAATATAACACTTCCAAAACAAGAAAAAAAGAAGAAACAAATATTAAAAATTAACTAATTGAGATTAAGTAGAGTAAAGGGTTAGCCGGGGTGAAATTCCCCGGTTTTTTTTGCTAAAAATTCGGATTATAATTACATGGATTAACAGGATGGACAGGATTTTTTGCTTCTTATCCTGTTAATCCATGTAAAATTTCCTCCTAAATTAACACGAAAATTTTTCCGGGCATTGTAATATAGCGTCTGCCATATTAAATTTCCGAAATAAATTAGTGTATGTAATTAATGGACGTGAGTCAGATAGATTGCCGCACTCTGCTTTCGCAGAGCTCGCAATGACAATTAGGTTTCTACTTTGTCATCGCGAGGAGCAGCGCGACGTGGCGATCCATGACTTTTTTTTAAACTTCTTCTCGGAAATTTATTTTGGCAGATGCTATAAACGGCACAAACCACCAGGAATTAATTTAGATTATCCTTCCCTGATACTCTCTATGAACTCTGTGGTTTAAATCTCTTTTATTTGAGTAATCAATTGATCTTGCTTTAAACAATAAACCCCGGCATCGGAACACCAGGGGTTTTAAATTTCGCTAATTATGAAAGCTATAATTCAACTATACTTTTGACCGGGATTTATTTCCGGGACGACGTCGATAGCAGGCAAGTCCGAGAGCACCGAGTCCAAGTGCAGCGGCGTACTCGGATGGTTCCGGCACGACAGTAATTGCAGTACCGGGCACATCATCAAAGGCACCCACACCGAGGAAAGTCAGTGTATTCGTTGCAGCGACCCAACTGACAAGCATATAACCAAACTCGCCATCTCCGTTTTTAAAGCCAATCGCACCGCTAGGTCGATCAACAGTCCAATCACCATAGTTCCCCCCACCGTAAGTAAAATAATTAGTTTCCGTATTTTCAGACGACGAGCTATCAACACTAGAACCAACTGCGAAATATTTAGGTGAATAAATATTGCCACTATTATATAACACACTGGCTCCCCCGGATCCCGCAAGATTAAGAAGCCCACCAAAAGACGGATCGCCTCCAAAGGTCAACGAATCAGAGCTAGCAGTTTCCGAAAAATTCAGACTGAGCATAGTATTAGGTACTGCCGTGTTAATAGTTTGTCCGTTAGTAAGTGCGCCAACGTCAAGAACTCGAATGGCAGCAGAGGAAATCGTTATTTGCCCCATAATACCCGCCAACACTGCCAGACTCTGTGATCCCAGCGAATATTTTTGTAATCGGTTGTTTGATGGTTTTTGATTATTAGATGAATTAATTCTATTTTCTATTTTCATTCTCATTTTTATATCCTTTTAATTAATTAGTTAATGTCCTTTGCTCATATGACAAAGGACGTAATATTTATTCTCCTGATCCCTGATTTACATTCAATGCAATTAAACATAAATCATGCATAAAAAAATTATAAATATTGGGATTCTGTCAAGAGAATTGGGGGAAAAATTATTATGCACTAACCTCTATTAAATTATACCTAATGTTTCTCTACGCTTTCGGTGAACTCTGCTGTTATAGCGATTGCCATAAATATTTTCGTATTTAAATGAAAATGTATTGTCCGAAAGTTCTATGCAGTAATTGAGCAATGTAATTCAGATAGATTGCCGCACCCTGTATTCACAGGGCTCGCAATGACAACCATTTTGTCATCACGAGGAATGAAATGACGCGGTGATCCATGATTATTTTTTTTCTAAATGAAAAGATTTATGGCAATCGCTATAAATGCTCATAACAGTTATTAGCAGTCGTGCCTAGGTACATTATAACTGTAACTAGTCAATCAGCCCATTACATTCAATCAGAGATAACTTTTAATATCTTTAATAGACTCAACAATTGGAACATTACATTTTTCGAGTTTGAATCTGGGATGATGACCAAGGTTCACCAGAATACAATCAGCGCCAATTGCTTCAGCTACTTCATGATCATGAACTGTATCGCCAATCACTAAAATTTGGTCTGACGAAAAATCCAGAGTTGAGACATGTTTTTTTCCAGCTAATATTTTTTCTTCAGCATAAATATCATGACGACCGATGAGTTCATTAAAAAAATGGTCAATTTCATAATGTGAAATTATTTCCTCTAACGCTTTTTGTCCGTATGCGGAGAGGATAGATTGTGAAATATTTGATTCATAAAAATATTTTAGGACATCTGTCGCATCCTCATGTAATTCACACTCCAATCGTCTAGAATTATAGCTGTTTATAAACTCAGAACTGATTACTTCAAACGTGTCTACGTCGATATCAAACCCAAGCCTTTCGTAATAGGTTCTAACCGGAAAATCAAATTTCTCATGATAAATATCAGCGGTAATTGCCGGCATATTGCGAAGATCAAGAATAGAATTAATTACCTCAACACAGAGCCAGAGATCATCCATTAATGTACCATTCCAATCCCAAATTACATGATTATATTTTTTGTTCATTCCGTGCATTGTGTAATTCAGTTTTTTTTAATCTTGTCAACGCAATCATAAATTTTAAATTATTGAAAAAGAATCCCCAGGATATCTATCACTGTTTTCATAAATTAAAATAACAGAATTTATATTATGACATCAAAGATAACTATTATTAAAATTCTCTTTTTATGTGCACAATTTTGCACACTTGTTTCAGGACAATCAATTATTGGCGCATGGCAATTTGGCGATGGTACTGCAAATAATTCTGGCATATTAGTATTTCTCACTAGTGGTATTTATTTTCACGCTGAGGATATTGTTGAAGATACTTCAGAATTTGATGGTATGGAGAGAGGAACATATAACTGGAACCAAACGACCGGAAATTTTACCGCAACTCAGGCTGTAGACACTAATGGTGAGATCGGTTTATCCCACCCAATTGGTAATTTTTTATTTACTGTATCCAATAATACATTAACTGCTGCCGATTCTGCTGATTCATCGACATTGACCAGAGCAATAGAACCAACTATCGTTAGCTCTGCAGATGTAAATCATATTTCACTAACTAAATTTCAAAACTATGATCAACTAAATGATACCACTACAACGCCTAGAGATGATTTTATTTTTTTATCAATATTGACTCAGGCGCAAATTGGATTGGTGTCTAATATAACTACTAAAGCGCCAAGCCCATCAAATAAAGTCGATACTCTAGGAGTTTTTTCTGATCTCATATTTGTAAAGACATCAGATCATGATGCAGCAAACTTGTTTGATACAAATTATCCATTCGGTAACTTCATATTAAATTATACCGGGCAAAACGATGGTGTTAGTACTGTAATTGTAAATTTACCGACAGGTGATTATCCACAACCAATTTTGATCAAGAATATATCGACGTTACAAGGTTTTGATTTTGATCAGAATATAACAATATCCTGGGAAAAACCAACTGAAGCAACTCAGGATGATATTATACTAATATTAATATCTGATAAATCAACCAGTGATGAAACAATAGTATTTAGATCTGGAATTCCAGGAGATACAACCGGATCTCAAATTTTAAATGGAACTGACACTTCTCTAACGATACAGGGCAATACTTTGGAAGATGATAAAAATTTTGGCGTTGAATTAATATTTTTCAAGAAACAATCATCGATTACGGGAAATATTGATGGTGGAGGATATTTAGGTTCCAGCAATAATTTAAATATTTCAACAGGAAATGCACCCAGTTATAGCAATCAACGTTTGTTTTATAATTTTCAATTTTCATCCGATCAATTACTTCCTGCCAATCCACAGAATGATGTGACATTTTCTGCACATTTACCAAACAGTTTATCATCCATAACTTTTGATAAATATAATTTAAATTTTAATATTAAGGATTCTGACACTTCCAATATACCTGCATCTTTAGATTATCAATTTCCTTCTTCATCTCCATTTGGAGCAACAGGACAATTCAGCAATCGATTTACAATCTCAAACGACCAATTCGGCTGGAGTACAAATGAAGTCAACTTTAGCAACCAAGCAATAGGTGGAGCTCATATTGTCACTTATAAAGGAACTCCACTTAATCTTAATTTAACTGACCCCAATCAAAGTAATCGAGCAATATTATTGTGGCCAACAATTGAGATAAACACTAACGGCAATATTAGCACTATAAGTTGGGAATTAAAAAATAGTGATGGTGTAACCGACTTCAGTGGAGACAGCTCATTTATTAGTACAATCACCATAGATATTGCTGATAAGACTTTTAATTTTTTAAGCACTAATAGAGATATTCCGGGGACTCAAACTTCTTTATCTCTGGCTGATAAAAACATAAGTTATGACAGTATTGGAACTATTACCATTCGCTACTCTGATGACCTGAATAATCTTTATAATTTGGAATATGGCTTAGGTGTTACCTTAAGCACAGTAACTATTTCTTCATCTACACTTTTAAACGCAAAAAAAGATACCACATATAATGCTTCTTTGGACACATTTACAACCGGTTATGATTTAGTATATGACATTTCATCGGGTGACCTACCATCAGGACTCTCATTGAATGAAAAAACAGGTGTTATTTCCGGCACACCAGACACCGAAGAGACCAACACATTTGAGATTACAGTTGAAGATGCATTCGGATTTGAATTAGCATCCGCTTCCTTTACCATAAATGTTGGCGAAGAGACACCATTTGATTCGTGGATTGATGGATTTTATCCTGGGTCAACTGATCAATCTATAATAGCTAGAACTGCTGATCCAGATAAAGATGGTATAATAAATTTCCTGGAATACTTCTTCTTTACCAATCCAACTGCACCTGATGCACATTTTTCAATTATTGAACCTGACTATAGTAACCCACCGAATTTGAAAATCAAATACACAAGAATATCTAGTGCTGATGATATTGAAGTTACTGTTTATGGAGGATCAAATATTAATTCACTTCAAAAACTTGATTCTACAAAAGTAGGTGAGCCCATAACTTTAGTAGATAGTGGAAATCATAAAACTGTTGAGCGTACTATTAATAACGTCACCACAAGTAACTACTTTGTTTATCTAAAAATAGATGAACAAATAGAAAGTGATGAGGGTGAATCAGATTAATTTAGTCGAGCAACTCTGGACTTCGAACAAACAAAATTGTTGGCACTTGCAATAATGCCATAAATATTAAAGTTCCTTCAAAAGCGGGTAATCCAGGCTTACGTCCGACCTCTATCATTGCTATATAATTAAATATAGCGTCAAAAACTAACATAAAAACAAATGTAATTGATGATATTGTCAGTATAATATATAATTGCTTCCAAAATGATTTAATAGATATTTTTAACCAAGGTAGTAATATTAATATTGCAAAATAGATGAAGAAACACCCTTTAAAAATTAGCCAACTTGAAGACTCATTTACGTGAATGATAAGGTCAAATAATGCCTTTAATAATAAAAACAAACCAAATCCAATACCAGTCAGCCTTGCATAGCGCACACCATCCGGTAATTCTTTTTGAGATAATATATTCATTAAATATTTTAATCTGTGCTCGATCTATAATCTATTAATGTTTGTTATTAAGAGCCAAGTCGTATCGCTCCGTAGTGGATATAAATTTTCTCTAATTGCAATTTATAATTGTTATGGTTGATGTCACTTCATTCGGTACTCGCTCTGCTCGTTGAGGTGTCGCTACGCTCGGTAGTAATTTGTACCAAGCAATCTCCATACAGGCATTTTTATATTTGCAAGCCAATCCCTCCGGCATCTAGACTTCTCCAAACCCTGCCGATAAATTCAATTTTTCACCATTCACCATTCACCATTCACCATTCAATAGTTTTCCATATTTGGTAGCCTAATATCAAATGGGGTGGAAAATAACAGTCAACTTATTATTTATAATTTATTTTCCACTTTTTACTTGCTTTTACTTTATTAGCATGGAAAATTTTTCCATATATAAGTAGCGATGGCATGGAAAGTTTTCCATCTATTACTACTGTTCGGTTTCTTAAAACACACATCAAAAAGACTGACGTACGAAACAGCAATTATGAGAGTCAAACGATTTAAAGGAAGCGAACATTACAGGAAATTTGAGCGACTAACCGACAAAGGCAAAAATTTTATCACAGTGAAAGCAAAGAATTGCGAAATGGTTATCAAACAGTGAGTGGAAAATTATGATGATGTCACATTTGAAAATTGAAGCTTCAAAAGCTAACGAACATCAATGAGAAAGAAATTATCACGCAGAGCCGCAGAGAGCGCAGAGATTGAACTAAAAAGCCAAAATAAAATCTTAGCGATCTTGGCGTCTTGAGCGAAGCGGGCGAGAGAAAAATATTGATTTATAGAATGTCAAAGTAAACGAACAAAGAAAGAGGAAGTATCAGTGAGAATCAAAGTGAAAAACCAACCAAACGAAGAGAGAGCTAAAATCAAATTTGAAGAATCAAGATGTAAAATTTGTAGAGAGAAGACCAATCGAATATAAAAAAATCCAAAAGTCTATGCAGATACGAACATCACAGACCTACCGAACAAAGTGACTGGAGCTAACCACATTACATCGCCGAAAATTTGAACGATAAATAGAAAATAAACATTAAATTTAAATTGAACGATACTGGAGTGGTAGCTGAGTCCAGACGTTCGATTAAAACTATAAGTAAATAACCATAAAAAAGGAAATAACTATGAATAACAAATCTATGAAATATACACAAAATATGGTGTGCACCCTAGTTGTCACCTTAACACTAATTGGATCGCTCACTAGGGAAGCGAATGCAGCTCTTACGATTTTAATAAATGAATCCTCTGATACTATTTTTGACTTCATGATTACAGGAAATTTTAACGGACTTGAACAGCCTGCTAGTCAAAATGAAATTTTGTATATCGTTCCCATTGATTCAGCAGGCAGTTTTGTAACAAACTGGACATCAAGCACTCAGTTCAACCTGCCAAAGCCCAGTGGAGCAATTGATGGATTCGACGTTGCGGGTTGGGGTATAACGGATGAAACTAGAACCGATGATTTTGGCTTTCTACAAGCCGATGCCTTCACTGTCAGTTTCAGTAGCCCAACTATTACACCGTTATCTTCATTTTCCACCGACCTTTCAGCGAGAGGAACTGCCTTCAATCTAAACACTTCTGATATTGCTGGTTTTAACCTTTATTGGGGTAGAACAACTTTGGCTGCCTCGGCGGCGATTCCCGAACCGTCATCAGCAGCCCTTCTTCTTGGGCTTGGGGGACTGGGTCTTGTAGCAAGACGTCGCAGTAAATACAAAGAGTAAATACAAAGAGAGTAAATACAAAGAGGGTCAGACTGATGATATTATAACTAACGGTAAATAATAAATTGATAGATTGTAAGGATTTAGCAACGGAAGTTGACAGAAATACTAACGATACAGTAGAACCGACCGAATCGGGTAGCTAGGGGGATTTAACCCCCAGCTCCCACACCACCACTCATACGGCTCCGTAAGTGGCGGTTCCCGGAAATAATTGACGGTTAGGCTTTCGCTTTATTTCCGTATATAAAAACAACCCAAATAGGTTG
>JAJFLR010000084.1 GCA_021772565.1 Opitutales bacterium
AGAGAAAAAAGTAGCTTTACCGAAAGCGATCACCAATAAATATTAACAAATAAAATGAATAAAAGCGATAGCATCACCTTTGCCCCGTACTAGGGAATTATAGTTGTCGTCAAATAGGGAAGAATAATTGTCGTTGACCAGATAAAAGCTTTATATAATCAACACTGGAGCATTTTGGACAAATAACAGACTTCCAGACACCACTAATTTTTTTAATTGGAAAAGCAGCGTTTGTTCCTGATTGTCTACCACAATAACTGCATAAATTTTTCATATGATCATAAATTTAAGATAGATTGTCTCTTCAGCAATCATCTAATTAAAATCACAACTTTCTATACTCAGTCATGGTGATGAGAGAGTTTTTAATATCCAATAAACTAAACACTTTAAATAATGCAGTTTAACTTGCTGCAAGATAACATAACATACTCGTGAAGATACTAATATAGCAGAGTGCCCAAATTAATATAAAAGTCCAAAAATAATTATTGGCTGCACTTTGCTTTCCTAAACTTAGAGTTCTAATCAACTCATTTTTGATACCATTTTTTATTGATAATTGATTATCTACAAAATGTTCAGTGTCTTTAATTTCAGAGAGATTTTTAAAATATCGACTAATGAATAAATAATTATCATCGCTTGCTGGCATGTGATACAATGAAACTTCAGGTTCCAGAAAAATTTTACCTGAAGGAGCTAACGACCAAGATAGTTTATTGTAGAGCAACATATTCTCAATAGCAGACCTATATGATTGTTCACAATTTCGAAGACCGGTAATAGTCATAATAATTGAAAATATAGATAGTAACAAAAACAATATATTAACATGTTTCGGGAGACCATCAAAAATTTGAGGGAATATTAAAAAAATAAGTTCAACAAAAATTACTACTGAAAGCTGAATTAAAGTTTTCTCTTTTTGTTTTAAAAACCACTCTGTTTGTTTGATATAAAAGTTGGATGTGGTATTCAGTAAAGTGAGCATTTCATTTGAATCACGCTTAAGCCCAAACTTTTCATCTGTAGTAGACCAACCCATTATTATTTAATTCCAGGTATTGAAATTTTATTGGTTACAAGAAATTTTGTCACTTAACTTTTTGTGTCAAATCGCTGTGATCGCTATGATCAATAATTGCATCGGACCAATCAATCTTTCCCATTAGTTTGAACATTCCAATAATAGAGGCCAGAGCAAAAACTGCAGTAACTGCACTTTCAAGATAAAATCCCATTGATAATTTACCCAAACAAAAAATACTTAAAAATAAACCTGCAACACCTAACGCCCAACAGCCCCAATCATGCCAATGAAAAACTACATGATCAGGATTACCAGCTCTTTCAGGAATATCTTTCCACCATCCTCCAGGATGAACCCTTTTATAAAACCTAATGAGTACTTCATCTTTTTCCGGTGGCGTTAGTAATGTAACGATTACCCATGTAACTGTTGAACAAAATAAATTTAAAGTAAATCTGACCGGATACTCACTAACAAGATAATCAGGTGCGCCAACAGCACTAAAAATAATGTGAAAAAAATGTGTCCATTCCAATAAAGCAAACATCGTTAAAGACGCTGTCATTGCAGAAATTTCTGACCAGGCATTGACCCTCCACCAATACCAACGTGCTAGAATAACTAAACCTGTTCCACTCATGAGTTCAAAAATTATAAACCAGCCAGAATCAATATTTTCTGCATTAAAAGCATAAATACCGGCAAATAATCCCAAAGCTATCGAAGCAATCTGTGACATTTTAACCTGTTTTTTATCTGATGCTTCTTTGTTGATAAAGCGGCTATAGATATCGGTGATTAAGTAGCTGGCAGCCCAATTAATATGTGTACTCATTGTCGAAATATATGCGGCAGCTAACGCAGCCAACATTAAACCTTTTAACCCGGTAGGCAAGACCTCCATAAAGAGTAAGACGTAAGAGTGGTCTTGATTATATTCCGGGTTATATGCAGTGACATCAGGAATTAAAAATAGTGATCCGATACCGACAACAATCCACAGCCATGGCCTAATGACAAAATGAGCAAAGTTAAACCAGAGCATTGCTAAAACAGAGTGTCTTTCATTTTTACAAGAAAAGAGTCTTTGACAGAGAAAACCACCCCCTTCACCACCGGCCCACCATTGCAATCCGAGAAAAACAACTAACGCCCAAACTGCAAGTAGGCCTCCACCTTTTATATCAAACGGTGGTAAAAATCCGGTAATTTTACTGGGGATAACAACTTTATGACCTCTAATAGCCGCAATAAATTCTCCTTTCTCATTAATTCCGTGATTCCCCAACTCTGAACGAAGTTTATCAATATTATGACCCACCTGAGCTAATCGAAAGTAATCGTTTGGCTCACCATTTTCATTATTATCTAAAAGTAAGTAGCCATGATCTACTAACTTTTCTACCACATTAAAATTAGTGAACAACGATTCACTTAAAGTATAATCTTCCTTCCAGATTTCCAATAAATATTCAGTATTTTCAATTTCTGACTTTTTAAATATGGACTCAACTAATTTTTCTGAAACCCCATTTAAATTCCAATAAATGTTCAAGCCTTCATTGCCAATTTTAAAAACATTTAACTCAACCAGTTTACTTAAATCCTGCTCGCTTAACTTTTCTAACAATACAGTTTTATCAATAAAATGACGTACAACCGGTTTAGCATTGACCACCCTTCCCTCATTAACAGCTTCGGTAGCTTTTTTAATCATCATTTGTGGACCACCTGCTTTGACATATACAAATATCATAAGTATGAAGGATATGATCATAGCAAAAGAGAACTGAATCACATCACCAACCATAACACCCTTTAGACCCGCAATAGTTGTATAGCCTAGAGCAAAAAAGAGACAAAATGTGATACCGAGAGCTTTAGCAGATAAAATTGCCGAACCATAAATTGGCCAGTTTTGTATATCGCCGCCAACAAAACTTGAAATGTCCATTCCTCTAGGGACCAAAATCGGCCAAAGCTGATCTTGAATGAAAACAAACGATGGTACATTAACCGTAACATCAATAATTTTACTCATGGCTAAAGTAACAAATCCCATGATTACTATGTTTTGGATAGTCGCTCTATATGATGCATGAAAAGTTCTCAGTGCAATTGCCGGTTTACCTTTATAACGCAATTCATTGAAAGATACATCTGTTAACAATTTTGAGCGATTCCACTGACGAGCAAAGAAAAAAGTACAAAGCATCATCCCCATGATTCCACCCCACCAAAACCAGTTGCGCTCCAACCCTACGGTTCTCATCCAACCCGAAATAACAAGTGGTGTGTCAGCGGCAAATGATGTCGCGACTATGGATGTGCCAGCAACCCACCATGAGACAGTTCTACCGGCAGCAAAATATTCTGTAGTATTTTCTCTGGCTTTTTTACTGAAGTATAGAGCAATACTTAAATTTATAATGAAAAATATAAAAATTATAACCCAATCAAGAGAGTGCAGGGACGGCACTGAAAGTAATGATTTAGATTCTTGACCAAATACATTCAATGTTGTTAAAAAAAATAATCCAAGAGTGATCTTCAGGTAATTCATAAAACTATTGCTTAATAATAAGAATGCCGCCCAATAACGGCGGCTTATATAAAATTTTTAAAACCTTGGAATTTAATGCAATACGATTTCGATGATAATGGAAAGAACAAATTCATCAGCAAAAGTATATATGATAACAAGATCAACCTATTTCAATAGTAGATAGCTGATAGAAAATTGCCGACCATTAGTAGATATTGAGTCACAGATATAGCAAATATTATAATTCATGTCTAATAAATAGACATCGACTGTTTCTTCGATTTGCTCCTGGCGATGACATATTGTACATATTTTGTGATATTATCCGTTATATAGCGATTGGCATAAATATTTTCGTTTAAACAAAAATAATAATCATGGATCGCCGCGTCCAGCCGTCGTAGCCATAGACTACTATGGATGAGTCGGCTCGCTTTGCTCCTCGCGATGACAAAGTGTGCACGATTGTCATGTTTTCTTGTGGTCATGTCGTCCCGATAAATCGGTTCTCGGTAGCGAAACTTGCTGAGGCAGGTCGTAGCAATCTATCTGGCTTTCAATTTTTGATAACTGTAATAATCACTCAGTTTATTGGTCTTGAAATTTAAAATATACGAAAACATTTGTGGCAAACACTATAGTTATATTTGTCACATTGTTCGAATCTAATATCACTCGTTGCGATTTATTAACTTAATCACTAAACAAATTTGTAAAGTGATTTTTAAAAGTAACTATAAAAAAGGCCAGGCACCCTACGGCACATGGAAATCCTGGTTACCGTTGCTGCCTTCCGGCCCTGGCGGAGTTCACCGGCTCACCATTGCATAGGACCCAGCCAAACTCAATACAATGAATAATTCGTAACAGAATTCAAACATTAAATTAATAATTTGAATAATTATTTTGGAGCATAAACAACTCGAAAACCGAGTGAACTACTTTTAGTGGAGGGACTCAAACGCTCTCGAGTTGCAGATCTGCATTGGTGAGCATAATCTTCCCAACCACCACCTCGATATAGTCTATCATTACCTTCAGTTGGTCCGGCCCAATCCGTAACTAAACCCCCTGGATAGCGTGAATTAAAAATATCAGCACACCATTCACGGACATTACCATGCATATCATAAATGCCCCATGCATTGGGTTTATATTTACCGACTTTAGCTGTACCGTATATTCCTCTTTCAATAACAGCAGACTCCTCACTCTTTATTCTGGGATAATCACCATTAAAATTTCCTTTAATAGAATTAGCAATATTTCCAAAATTAAATGGAGTAACGCTATTTGCTCTACATGCAAACTCCCACTCAGCTTCTGTAGGCAATCGATAAACATAACCTGGTATCAATCGGGCACCTTCTCGCTCATTGTCAGTTAAGTTTTCACAATATGCCACTGCATCATACCAAGACAATCTTTCAACTGGTTTTAGTGGATCAGGAAATCTACTTGGATTTTTTTTCATAATATTAAAATAGTTATTTTGTGTAACTTCGTAACGACCAATCCAAAATCCCTTTGAAATTCGAACTGTTGTTTTCGGCCCTTCAGATGGCATTCGGGCTTGTTCCGGCAATGGACTACCCATAGAAAATCGTCCAGGTTCGATCCAAACCATTTCGATACCAGCATAAGGAACAACCCATTCTTTTTTTAATATTGGACCTGGAATTCTAACAAGATTTATTTCCCACTCATGCCTAGTATTAGGAACTATATTTAATGATTGCTTAACTATCAAATAATTTTTGGCATGAACTTCAAAATTATAAAAATTATTTGGGGCAATTTCAAATTCAGCTTTTTCATTTTGTTTTACTTCAATATTATTAGCTCTCAATTTAAATTGAACTTCAGGCTCAACTTTTATTGATAAAATAGTATTTTTTGGCTTCAAATTTATATTCAATCTAGAGTCACTTCCATCAGAAATTTTCACTAGCTTGGTTACCGGGATATGATCAACATGAGAAACCCTTACAGTATAATCACCTTCATCAATAAAAGTAACTTTCCCGTTACTATAGTTGTATTCTGTATCATCTAATGTCACAGTAATTTCATCTTCAAGTTCAGGCCGATTCTTTTTATCATCAAATGCAAGGTCTAAAAATAACGTTCCTGTCTTCCTGACAAGATTACCAAAATCAAGTACATCATCTGAACCAGGTGACAGTGTAATAACCTGTTCCATAGATCTGTACAATTTTTTGACTACGGCAAATCGGAGTGATTTTTCAATTGGTAAATCTATTAAATCTAAAGGTGTTAAGCCCATATTCTTTCTATTAAAATAAACGATGGCACCCTCCGGTTCTGAAACTATCTTAAGTTTACCGGGAAGTGCTTCTAACTTAACATCTCTTTTGATATGTTTGTTTAAGGGAAGTATAATATTTTCAAAAATATGTGATTTAAAATTTTTCTTTGTAACCTCAACATTATATTTCCCTGCCTTTAGTTTTTTTTCAGCTTTTAAAACACCCTCTTCAGAAATAATACCCAAATCAATTGGCAGTTCATCCCCCCGTGTAGCAACTACGTTAGCACCAGGATCGGAGTCAATTGTCAAATTACCCCAGGCAACATCGAGTGAAACTTTAGATTTAATTTGTTCATTACCAATACTAACTCTTAATGATTTGCTTATATGATCTACTGCATCAAACGTTAAAATGTAATCACCTGTAGGTAAGTTTACTTCTAACGCTCCATCAGTTACAATGAAACTAGCAGAACCACGCACTGAAAAAACAATTTTAGCATTAGCTGGAACAATACTAATAATCAATTGAGCTTCTTCTCCTTCTGAAACTCTTTTCACAACTGGGCCATCATCCTGTTCATCATCAGAAAAAATAACAATATAGGACAAGCTTCCAATGCCAATAATTGCTGTAGCTAACAGACATAATATAGCAACGCGTAGTGCCTTAAGTACCTTAGGCCCAACTTTAGTTGCAATTTTATGAGGTAATGGTATTTTTGCCAGATGCTTTGATATACGACCTTTTCCACCCTCACCTTGAATGTTACCGAGACGATCAACTTTTTTAATATCAATTAATAATTGTGAAATCTCAGTATATCGTGAATTGGGATCTAGATTTAAACATTTCATAATAACGACATCCCAACCACTTGAAATAGCCGCTGAATTTGACGAGGGTACTATTTTATCATCACCAGGTCTACGTCCGGTTAACAAGTAGTATCCAATATAGCCAATTGTATAAACCTCATTGCTGACAGCAGGAATCTTACTTAATCTCATTTCCGGACTTAAAGTTTCCAACAAATTTACATGAACTTTTTCAAGTCCAAAAGTAACCGGATTAATTCTTCCATTTGAAATTTTAACAAATTCTTCCCTGCCAAAAATACTTATCAAACCAATACCAAAAATTTTAATTTTCCCAGATTGAGACCTCAATACAGACAATGGATTTAGATGATGGTGAAAAAAATCTAAAACGTTAGCAGCAGAGATTGCTTGTGTAATTTGTATTAGAATTTCCTTAACTTCTGACTCAGGTATACCATATGTAAACTCAGGTAATAATTCCTTCTTTTTTTTAATTGGTGATTCAGCAATTAGAGTTACTGATGCGGAGATTTCCTGTGAATACTTAATCTTAACTTCATCAATATAATCTGATAGATTTATACCTTCAAAATCCTCAAGAATAATACAGTGTCGGCCTTTGATTTCTTGATATTTTTCAATTTTTAAAATATTTTCATGATCAATCTGACTAACTTTATTAACAAAGTCCTTTATCTTTTTAATTGTTTCTAAATCCTTACAAACATCCGAGTGGAAAACGGCTAAACAAACAAAACTTTGATCAGTAATCTGTTGAACTTTGTAGAGCCCATATAAAACACCCAGGCTCAAACATTTCATGACTTGGTAATCGCCAAATTTTTCGCCCGGCGTTAATAAATGAATGTTTAAGCCACCAGTTTTTGGGCTATTGTCTTGTATAATATTATCTTCAGCCATACTCAGGCTAATAAATTTGGTGTTTAAATCTCAACAAATTAAATAAGAAAAACAGTTGTATGGTCGATCAAATAATTTTAATTCGCAATCTTGTAGGTAGAGTTCTAATATAGAACCAGACAAAACTATATCTTATTGCGCTTAAACTTGATTAATAATGTAAATATAAGAATAACTAAAATGTAGAATTTAGTTATACCTAAAGGTTCAGGAATACTAACAGCCATTTGACCACGTAATTCGGGACCAGGAAAATCAGGCGGGAATCCAGTATTATTTACCGAATGAATATCGAGGTAGAAATTACCATTTAGAAATTCACTTTTCAAGCTACTACTAGCAATATTATAACTACCAGTTAATTGATGAATATTTCCTTGCTGAACACTACTAACACTTAGAGCAAAAATACCAACATTAGAATCACCTGAATTAGCAACACCAACAGCAGCAGGTCCATGTAAATGAGCACCGACAACAGGACTACCAGTAAAAGTATAAGTCAAATCCAGATTAATAGTTCCAAATGTAGATGCAGATTCATCATAAGTTGCTACATTGACAACTGCTATACCTACCGGCTCGCTCGGTGACCCAATAACTACTTGAGCTTTAGTAATTCCAAATGGAAATGTTATCTCAATAGAATATAGTTTAATGCTTATAAAAAAAATAATTTGTATAAAAACAATATACTTAATTTTATTCATGTGTTATTTACTAGGATTAAGATATTACAAAATTATAATTTTTTCTATCTAATTTAATACTAACCAATACTAACTATAACAATCATTTGTTTCACAAGTTAAAACAAAATTACTTGAGCAAAAATTATCTTAACTCAAATATTGAAAATACAATGTATTTATTAAAATTTTAGCGCCTATGAATCAACTTAAAGCCAAGAAAAAATAATCCAGAAATTAAAAACAGAAAATATGTTGATGGTTCAGGAATTGTTGCTGACATTTGTCCACGTAATTCGGGACCAAGAGCTGGTGTACCAGTTGGCGCACCTGTATTAACAAATGTATGCAAATCAAAATAAAAATTTCCGTTCAGAAATTCATTCTTAAGATTTTGAGTTTTAATATTATAAAACCCACTAATCTTAAATGTAGTATCACTAGTAGCACTTACATTTATTGCTCCCAATATATTCCCTGAAGCACCAACTCCAGTAGAGCCATGAATATGTGCTCCAACAACCGGAGACCCAAAAGTATAATCAATATCTAAATTAATTTGTCCAAAGACATCGACAGCCATATTATTTTCAACAACTGTAATAATCGAGTCATCATATAATGCAGTGTTTATGACAACTGTTCCTATAGGACTTTCAACTGGTGAATCAACTACTACTTGACTACTAGTTATTCCTTGAGGAAAACTAATCGGGAAAATAGCGGCATTAAGCTTTAAACAGAATAAGACCAAGGGTAGAATTAATAGTTTAATAATTTTCATAGATTTTAAAATAGCCCAATAGATTTATTGGTAAACCATTAAAATAAGAAAAAGCTAATTTGTCAATTTTTAATGCCTAATACCAAATAGCTACAAATGAGTAAACGTACCCAATTGATGTCACCCCTTTATCATCAGTTATAGTATAGGTAAAAACATCAAAGTCATTAAACCCAATTACCGGATAGTAAATTAAATAGTCGCCAAACTGAAGTAATGTGCCACCAAATATGCTTACAGAATCAATTGAAACTAGCGAAATGTTATCGCCATCAGGATCAGAATCGTTTGCCAATAAATCAGGAATATAGAATAGATGTGGTGAATTTTCAGCTCTATAACCCCAGTCTGGAGCAGTAACCGGAGCGTTATTAGTACCTTCATTTACAGTTAAACTAAATGACCTACTTGATGAAACATTGTTTTCGTCAGTTACAAGTACTGTAATTACAGAATTACCAAATTGATTACTTTTAGGTGTAATAGTCAGTGTTCTGATTTCACCTCCACCACCCATTAAGATGTCATTTTGGTCTACTAAATTTATATTACTTGACAAACAAGTTATCACTAAATTATCAGGATTAGTTTCATAATCATTTATCGAAAAACTAATCGGGCCTATTGTTTGATTAAGTTCAGTAACTTGGTCCGATAGTGCAGAAATAGTGGGTAAAACATTTAAGCTATAATTAAGACTAATGTGCCCAAATGCTCCGAGAACACCATCTATTACTATATAATATGTTTCTGTAGAAACAACGTTGGTAGTCAAAGAACTATCAACACCATCTATACCACTATTATTATCACATGCGACTCCAACAAGCTCAGCAAAGCTTATAACTTCACCCCCATTAGAATCAGTATAGACACCAAGAATCGTATCAAAGTCACTTCCATTCGTATCTAAAGTAAGAACTCCATCTTGAGGCGGATTATAAACAAACCAATAAGAAGCGCCACCAACTATTCCGCAATGATTTGGTTCATTAGGATCTTTACCAGGTGCAGTTGCGAATATTTGAGTTCCTGTATAGCCTGTAATAGGTGCGAAAGATCTTCCCTTTTTTGTGTTACTTAATGATTTGGCATTAATAGATTTACTGTTAGTCGATCTACCAGCTAAAGTTTTTCCTGAAATTAGAGCACTATCTACAGCATCTGATAGTTTATTACGAGCTGCAACAAATGGAATTCCTTCTGTATTAATTTGAATTTCAGCAGATTTGGAAAATATTTTTATCTCATCTGAAATAAGTGCCACACTGTAGAGCCCAACATCAGACTCTCCAAAATTGTGTAAAACCAAATTCGAATGAGTAGCACCTTGAATTGGTTGGTCATAGATATACCATTGAAAATCGATGGGATAGACAGAATTATAATCAACATAGAGAGCTAATGTAGAGCCTTTATTCAGTGTAGTTCTTTTTGGATTGAGTAATATTTCCGGAACGACTTCATTAGTTGGAATTAAATCCCAACTTAAAACAATATTGCCTGTTGCTTTATCAACTCCATCAATTGCAATGAAATACTCGACACCAGAAAGTGCAGAAAATTGAGCTAGACTATTATGATATCCTGCACCGTCATCATCATACTCTATTTTAGTTAAACCCTTAAATAGTTCATCTGATTTCAATATATAAACTGCCATTATTGTATCAAAATTACTTCCAAGTGTGGAAAAGCTTGCTAATCCATTACTTGAAGGCGTCCAGGAGATCCAGACTGATTTTTTAGACTCTTTATGAGTAATTTTGGGTTCTCCACTCTGTTTGTCTGCCTCAATATTGCTTCCTATACCAATACCAGAATTTAAATTTATAACTACCCTATCCTCTATATCGTCAGCTAAGCCGATCATTTCTGAATCAACAAAAACTGTTACATCATTACTTTTTACAATACCAAAATCATTATAAACAATAACGGAGTAATTACCACCATCCGTTGAATCTATATTTATTAATGACAATGTTGAACCATTTTCTCCAGGAATATTTTCTCCATTTCTTGTCCATTGGTATGAAGGTAATGGACTGCCAATAGCTTCTACATTCAGCAAAATATCATTTCCTTCAATTGAAGTTTGTGAAACTGGTTGTCCAAGAATCTCGGGTTCATGATAGACCAATAAGTAGTCACTATTACTCCATAATTTACTGCCGTTTAAAATCAACGCTAATGAATAGTTTCCAGTATCTGAAACCTGAACATCCTTTATAATTAATCCTAATTCTGTAGCACCAGTTATTGGTCGATCATCTTTGAACCACTGTAATTTTACAAAATTATTATTAATAAAGTTTCTCTTAGAATTACCTTTAAGTTTGAGAGATGAAATAAACTCAACTTTACTGCCAACTTTTACAGCTTTATTTGAAGGCTTACGTCCAATTAAAATATCATTGATAGTAAGTATAGCAACATCGCTAAGTTTTTCAATTCCATTTAAAGTTGTCACTTTACAATAGTACCCCCCTGCATTTTCAGGTAAAACTACATCTATATTTAAAGTATCATTATTTTCTCCAAAAATAGGATTATTATTAAAAAACCATTGATAGCTAACGTCTTCTTTTTTTATGGCTTTTTCTCTAATAACAGAAATTTTAAATTTTGCACTCGTTCCAACAATAGCGGTAAGATCTTTGGGTTGTTTTCTTATATGTATTTCTGAGACTATATCCAATTTCACAACATTACTAAAAACAATATCTGTATCATTTTCCGCAGTAAAAACATAGGTACCTTCATGACTGCTTTGAGTATTTCTTATTTTAAGCTGTGTGGTATTGGCTCCTTCGGTTCCAGCATATTCATCTTTAATCGGCACCCCATTGTGCCACCATTGATAAGCCAGATCTTCTCCTTCAACTTTTACTCGAAAACCTGATCGTCTACCTACTACCGTGGTAATGCTTACTGGCTGCTGAGTAATAGCTATAGATTCATCTTCTACAGCAATTGTGGAAGCTGCATCTGCAGATGAAATCAGCAATTCTTCAGCCTGCGTTGCTAATGCTCTTACAGCTATACCGTTAATAGTCAATTGAGCAGTATCACTAACTGCTACACCGTATTTATTGGAAACAACAACATGATAACTACCAGCATTTTCTAAAGTTGATTCTTCTATCGTATATGTATTTTTATCAGCTCCAATAATTAATTGATTATCTAAGTACCATTGATAAGTTAACGGTTTAAAACCTTTAGCTTTAACAAATAGTTTAGCTTTAGTACCGACATCTAAAATATCTGGCTTTGGTTGAGTTCTAATAGCAGGTATTGCACGTAAGAGCGATTCTCCGTCAACTTCTATCTTAGCAATTTCACTAGAAACTGTCCCAATTTTATTAGTAATGGTTACATGATACTCACCTGCATCTTCGGGCTGAAATTTAGAAATTCTATATCCTGATTTGTTTGCACCATCAATTCTACCACCATTATAATACCATTGATACTGAAGTCTTCGATAATCGCTATAAACTATAACTCTTAAAGTTTTTGACCTACCAATTTCAATTGTCTGACTTCTTGGTTGAACAATTATTTCAGCTACTGATTTTATCTCAGATGTAGCACCGGATAAATGGGAAAAGGTACTGAATACAATTATTGCATTGAGTAAAAATCTGACTATTATTTTTTGATATCCATTAAACATATTTAAAGAATTAAGAGGGTGAAAAATTAAGATATAATATATTTTTGCTTAATATTTCAAATATGCAAGAGCATTATTAAATTCAAATTTTATTCATACCAATTTTAATATAATTTTACCAATAAATTACGTTATAGTCTATTTGCGTAAAAATTTTGTATATGTTTTAAGATTTATAATATTAATGAGAATAAAATTAATAATTTCTTAATATTAAAAAATTCAACTCAGTCTCCTATATTTACGCAATTAATAGATTAGGAATTTCTGGTTTTAACAATAAATTTCTATTAATAAGACAATGTAATACAAATACTTGCGTATTTTTCTTTATTAGTAAAGTAGAAGGTATTTATTGTCGTATTTTTAAAAAAAAGAATTTTATTAAATATTCTGATTAATTTCAATCAGCTATAAAAATTAATCTTAACTAAAAAATTAGTTGTGAATTTTATGCTTTGCTTACTTTTTTACGTATTAGTGCTGTAATACCTAAAATTCCGATACTCAATATTAATGAATATTCTGATGGCTCTGGGACAGTAACACTTAGCTGACCACGCACTTCCGGCCCTGGAAAATCAGGCGGGAATCCAGTATTATTTACCGAATGAATATCCAAATAGAAATCACCATTAAGAAAATCGCTTTTCAAACTACTATTTAGTATTTCATAACTTCCAGTTATTTGATGAATATTTCCAGTCTGAACGTTACTAACATTTAGAGCAAAAATACCAATATTAGAATCACCTGAGTTGGCAACACCAACAGCAGCTGGCCCATGTAAATGAGCGCCAACAACTGGAGATGCAGTAAAAGTATATGTCAGATCTAGGTTAATTGTTCCAAATGTAGATGCAGAGTCATCATAAGTTGCAATGTTGACAACAGCAGTGCCAACTGGATCAGCAGGCGTACTTACAACCACTTGATCTTTAGTAATTCCAAGTAAAAAACTTATTGGAAAAACTTCTGCATTAGAATTACTGAAAGCTGATACAATTAATAATAGTGCAACAGATATACTTTTAATTTTCATAATATTTTAATGATTGATAATTATGGGGTTTTTAATGTGTAAATAAGCTATATCTTACCTATTGATGTCAATAAATTATTTTGGTCCATTTTAATACAAAATTCTGATTTTGTTATTTTTAAGTGGACCAATCATTATCAATAATCCCCATTTATTTAAAAAATCAGTAAAAGCTAACTATTGTTCATATAATGCTATAGAATTATAAAAGTTGGTAAATTTAGTGCTATAATTTGTCTGATTAAAAACTTTTTAGATTCATATAATTTAACAATAAATAATTTGTCCGTTTAAAAGTTTAGAAAGGCAAAGAACTTATATTTCATAATTAGAGAGAAATATTTTTGAGTTAATCAGTGTGTCAAATAACTGCTAAACTACAAGTTAATGAGAAAAAATAATATACATTTTTAATAAAATTCATTTAATATAACTGGCCTTAAAAAATTACTAATTACAAATGAATAAAATTAATCAAAAATTCTGTGTGAGAAGAATATTTAAAGTAATAGCATTTACCATTATCTGCTATCCGATACTTTTTTCTCAAAACGTGTTTGCCAGTCAAAATAGAAACGCGTTATTACTAACTATTGAAGGAGGTGTTGAATTTCGTAAAAATGGTATTACATCTTGGCAAGTAGCAAAAATAAATCAAAAACTGGAAATTGGTGACTGGCTTAAAACAGATCAAAATAGTCGAGCTACATTAAGACTGACAGATTTTAGTATTCTGCGCATAAATGAATTAACAAGTTTACAAATTTTAACTCCAAAACAAAGTGAACAAAAAAAGAATATAAAACTAAATAAAGGTTCACTCTATTTTTTTAGCAGAGAAAAACCAGAGTCATTAAATTTTGAAACTTCTCTGGTTAGAGGTGCAGTTAGAGGGACTGAATTCAATCTTACAATTACTGAGAATGGAGAAACTGATGTCTCACTGATTGATGGTGAAGTTGAACTTTCCAATCAGCATGGAGATGTGATACTTAACAGTGGTGAAAAATCTAAGACACGACAAGGTAGTAGCCCAAATAAAACACCACTGATAGATGTATTGAGTCCAATACAATGGACATTGTACTACCCTGCTATACTCGATCCTGCCGACCTCAAGTTTAGTGATAAAGAAAAAAGATTATTGAATGAATCTATAGATAACTATCTTTCAGGTGACCTCTTATCTGCAGTTCAGAAACTTCCAAAAATTATTAATTCTGAAAGCGATTCAGTAAAAACATATCGGGCTGCACTCAATTTGTCTGTTGGCCAAGTTAATAAAGTTAATAAACTAATTAAAAATATTCACGAGTCACCGATTACTGAGGCCATATCCAAAATGATTGTGACAGTTCAATATCGTGAATGGGATAAAAATGAGTCCCAACTAGCAACTGCAACAGAATGTCTATCTGAATCATACTACCTTCAGTCAAAGGGTCTACTATCTGAAGCATTATTTACAGCCTTGAAAGCAACAGAAATTTCACCCAATTTTGGATATGCATGGATTCGATTGGCTGAACTCGAATTTAGTTTTGGTCAAAATAATAAAGCATTAACAAATTTGGAAACTGGTTTAAAGTTATCACCTAATAATGCACAAGGATTAGCGTTATTGGGTTTTGTGAACAGTGCCAATGGAAATATTGTTCAAGCAGCTCGATATTTTAATGACGCCATAAATATTGACGGTTCACTAGGAAATGCATGGCTCGGTCGCGGACTAATAAAAATACATAATGGGCAATCTGAAGAAGGAAGAAAAGACATTCAAGTAGCAGCATCACTGGAACCTCAGAAAAGTATTATTCGCAGTTATCATGGAAAGGCACTATATGAAAATGGAGATTTAAATTTGGCAAAAAAAGAATTGAGGCGAGCTGTTGAGTTAGATAAAGAAGATCCAACAAGCTGGCTCTATTCTGGGCTACTAAAACAACAACAAAATCAAATCAATGAAGGCATTAGCGATATTGAAACTTCTCAAGCTCTAAACAACAATCGACGCATTTATAGATCAAAATTATTACTCGATAAAGATCGTGCAGTTCGAGGTGCAAATTTATCATCACTCTATAGAGATGCCGGTATGGAAAATTTTAGCATTAGAGAAGCGTCGCGTGCAGTGCATAATGATTACGCAAATTTCTCAGCCCATCGATTTCTAGCATCCAGCTACGAATTACTGGTTGATCCTAAAAGAATAAATTCGCGTTTTGATGCCAGCCGTGTCAGTGAACTGCTGGTTTCGAATTTATTAGCTCCAATAGGGAGTGGAAATTTATCGCAAAATATCTCACAGCAGGATTACGTTAGATTATTTGACAAGGATTACATTGGCGCATCACATGTCAGTGACTATAGAGGAAATGGCGATTACTATACAAACAATTCAATTTATGGAAAAAAGGGTTCAACTAGTTATGCAATTGAAGGAGCTTATTTAACAGATAATGGTCAGCGATTAAATAATAAACAAGATCAGTTTGAAGTATCATTTCAATTGAAGCATCAGATTAACACAAGTGACAGTCTATACCTGCAAGCTGAATATTTCGAATCTGACACAGGTGATTTATCGCAATATTATAACCCAAACAGAGCTAGCACTACAGCACAGATAGGACAAACACAGGCACCTAATATTTTTATAGGGTTTCATAGAGAATGGAATCCAGGATCACATACTTTATTTTTAGCGAGTCGCCTGGAAGACAATTTAAATATAAACGATAAAAACTCACGTCCACTTATACTAAGCTTAGCTGGAAGTTTATCTTCATTACCCAGTGTCGATTTAGATTTTAATCGCGATGCAGAAGCTTACACTTCCGAGATTCAACACTTCTGGCAAACACATAAGCATACGACAATAGTTGGTGCACGCTTACTCTTTGGAAATACAGATACATCCGTTGAACAATTAATTCCGTTAAACCAAATGTTTAATCAAAAGGTTGAATCACATGATCAACGACTCAGTGTCTACGGCTATCATCAATGGAAAATATCGAACCACATTCAACTGACAGCTGGCTTGAGTTATGATAATTTAATATATCCAAACAATATAAATATTGCACCTGTTGCAGATGAGGAAACTGATAATGAACAATTATCTCCTAAAATCGGTGCACTCATTCAACCCTGGACAAATGGAAATATTCGGGCTTCCTATACTCAATCATTGGGTGGTTTGTTTTTTGATGATAGCGTAAGGTTAGAACCCACTCAAATTGCAGGATTTAATCAGACTTTTAAAAGCCTAATCCCAGATTCAAAAGTCGGTCAGGCACCTGGTACAGAATTTGAAACATTCAATATTGGAATCGATCATGTTTTTGAGTCTAAAACATACATCGGCATTGAGGGTGAGATATTAAAATCAAATGCTGATCGAACTGTTGGAATTTTCACAAGTGCAAATGCTTTAAACACTCCGAGTGCCACTGCCAGTACACAACAAATTTTGGATTTTGAAGAAAAATCTGCTATTGTAACAATCAATCAACTAGTTGGTAACCATTTATCATTGGGTCTAAAATACAAAATTAGTGAAGCTGATTTAATAGGAAATTTTCCGGTAGATCCTGCCGGAGCGATAAACCAAAATGAAAAGTCAACTTTGCAGGAGTTTGATTTCTCTGTCCACTATAATCATCAAAATGGATTTTTTGGTCAATTTGATACATTGTGGAGAAAGCAAAGTAACCGAGGGTTTAGTACTGATCAACCCGGAGATGACTTTTGGCAATATAATTTATTTGTCGGCTACAGACTAGAAAAGAGACATGCCGAGTTTAAAGCTGGTATATTAAATATTAATGATACTGATTATCAACTCGACCCATTAAATTTTTCACTGGAGTTACCTCGTGAAAGAATGTTTACTCTGAGCTTTAAAATAAATCTTTAAAGCTGCAAAATAATATATTTGAAAGTAACAATCAGCATGTACTGATAGATAATTTCGTGCGTTGATTAAATAACCAAGGTAAACGCTTTCAAAATAATACTGTTAGTCAAAGTGACATTAAAGAATCTAATAAAAAATAATAGAATCGAAGGAAGTATTGGCTCATTAATAGTTATTGGGTTCACACTTTATGTATTATTATTTAATACCAGACTAGAAGAATTATACGAAAGACAAAGCTATAATTTTTTATACGATTTAACTTCCGAAAGCAAAACTACTATTGAGGATTCTGAAGTTGTAATCGTCTACATGGATGCCCTGTCTCATAAAGTCATGAACCAACCCTTTAATCGGACATGGAGTCGCAAGTTACATGCTGAACTCATAGACCGCTTAACTAATGCAGGTGCTAAGGCTATTGTATTTGATGTCATCTTTAGTGACCCGGGAGATGATCCTCAAGTTGATAATTTATTAGCTGATGCAATGTCACGAAATGGAAAAGTTATTCTAGGTGCTGATTATAACACTTTTGAACATCGTACAGACAGTCAGCATAGTTTTGTTGCCGCAAAATCAATTACAATGCCGTACAAAAAGTTTAACGACGCATCAGCCGGTTGGGGATTAGCAGTATTAGCCACAGATGAAGATTTTGTAGTCAGAAAACATCGACATCAATTATTTGAAGAAAAAATTCCTTCCCTTACCTGGAAAACAGCTGAAGTTCTCGACCTAAATGTATTTAAGGATACATCTATTAGATCATACGAAAAATATGTTCGATACTATGGTCCACCCAACGCCATCCCTAACGTTAGCTATAGTCAAGCATACAATAATGATGGTGTACCCAATGATTTTTTTAAAGACAAAATAGTTTTTATTGGCGTAAGACCAATAGCCGGTACTTTTATCGAAAGACGTGATGAATTTAGAAATCCTTTTTTAACACTAAAAAGGAATTTCACATTCATGCCTGGTGTTGAAGTACAAGCAACTCTTCTTCTCAATTTTATTCGTGAAGATTGGCTTAAAAGAGTATCCCCAGTAGTAGAGTTATTTATTTTCGTTATCACCTCCTTATTAATTGGCTACGGATTCACGTTATTAAGACCAATTCCTCTCACAATTACCTGCTTAATCTTAAGTACAGTGTTTGCTCTAGCACCTATTTGGTTATTTAAATATCAACTAATTTGGTTTCCATGGTTATTATTCTCAATTGGTCAAATCCCGATCGCATGGATAAGCTCAATGTCCTATAAATCAATTAACTGGATTATTCAAAAACGCGCTTTTGAAGAACAAAGAAAAATTGCTGTCGCTCAAATTCATGAACAAGCAGCACTTCTTGATAAAGCAAATGATGCAATATTTGTTCTAACGTTAGACTGGAATGTCTCATATTGGAACAGAAGTGCAAAGTTACTTTATGGATGGGACAAAGATGAAATAAATTCAAATGAAATTTGGAGAAATAAAATTAACGTTTTCAATGATGTAATTGATCATGCTCAAGAAATAGTAGTCTCCGACGGATTTTGGGCAGGCGAAATGAAGCAGCTAAATATCAATGACAAGGAAATCATTGTTAACAGTCGATGGACGTTAGTAAAAGATAATGACAATAATCCCGAATCCGTTCTAATTATTAATAATGATATTACAGAAATTAGGCAGCTCGAACAACAATTCTTGCGAGCACAGCGAATGGAAAGTCTTGGGACACTTGCGGGTGGAATTGCTCATGATTTAAATAACATATTGTCTCCTATTTTACTAGCCGGTGAAATGCTGAGAATAAATCACAAAGATCAATTTGATCCCAAATTTAATCGGATAGTAAATATATTAAACACGAGTGCCAAAAGGGGTGCCTCTATGGTAAATCAAATACTCACTTTTGCCAGAGGTTCAAGCAACGAAAAAGTAACAATTAATTTAAACCATATTATTAAAGAAATGGAAAAAATAATATTTGAAACATTTCCTAAAAATATTGAGTTTGATATAAATCGTGATTCAGATTTGAAAATGATACAGGGTGATCCCACACAGGTTCATCAAATATTACTTAATCTATGCGTCAACGCCAGAGATGCGATGCCCGATGGCGGTAAAATTAAAATCAGCGCTCAAAATGTAACATTGGATAGTAAAACAGCCTATAAAATTAAATCAGGCCGAACCGGAAGATTTGTATTATTAAGTGTTGCTGATAACGGCACAGGAATTTCACAAGTATTAGTTAAAAAAATATTTGATCCTTTCTTTACTACCAAAGAAGAAGGTAAAGGTACTGGGTTAGGTCTCGCTACTGTGACTACAATTATCAAACAACATAACGGATTTTTAAATTTAATAACCAAACCTGATGTTGGGACGACTTTTGATATATACTTTCCACAGTCTGAAATAATATCTGATTCACTTGAAGACTTGGATATTAAAGAAGCATCCTATGGTAGAAACGAAATAGTACTCGTTATTGAAGATGAAAAATCAATGAGAGAAATGACAAAGTCAACTTTAGAAAACTATGGATACCAGGTAATAGTAGCAAGTGATGGAGCTAAAGGAATTGAATTATTTCTACAAAATAAAAACGAGGTATCAGCCGTTATTGTAGATTACATGATGCCCGTAATGAGTGGTAACAGCACAATTCAAGCATTACTGTCTTATAATCCTGAATTGGCAATTCTTGTAATCAGTGGTCTTGATGAAGCAGAGAAATCTAAAAACACATTTAAAAAAGCAAATTTGGAATATCTTAAAAAGCCTTTTACCCATAATCAACTACTCAATAATGTTCACCAGTTATTAAACTAATATTTCATTCTTTTATCGTTAGTGTGAAATTGCCTGTCTCTTCTGCTAACGCTGTTGATACTCTAATCAAATAGCTGATATTATTACCCACTGTAAAACTTATTGATGCATTAACACCCCCACCACTGTCATCATCACTAAATAACTCTTCTTTAGTGAGAATATCGAAGACCTGTAAAAATGCATCAAATTCATTTGAAACCAGTGATACACTAACCGTATTCCCAACGGTTAAGCCATCTACAATATAATCTGTTTTATAATAGGTTTCTATTGCTGTTGTGAACAATGGATCAATTTCAGCATTTGTTAATACATCTGTTACATTAACCGGAAAATTTAATATTTTGTTCATGTACAAATTATAATTACCCGTTTGGTTCTCGTTAACTGTTGTAACTTGAAATTGATAATCGACATTTCCTTGAACAGTTAGTTGAATATCGACTTTGGGTGAAGTTACTATACCAATACTTTCGAATAGAATTGAATTAGTATTGCTATTTAATACTCGAATAATTCCCGTAAAATCTGTTGAAATAAATCCAAACGTAATATCTTTTCCAATTGGCATATCTGTCAATATATAGCTTTGCGAGAAATAATTGCCAGTTAATCGTTGACTATCTGAATCGGACAGTTGCGATAAATTTGCGCTAAAGCTTGTCGGAAATTTAATTTGTCGCGGAGCATGCTCAATATTATTCGACTGAGTTACATTTAGTCTCAAAAATTCTGCTACTGAACTATGTAAATTGATATTGGTATTATAAGATACCTGCTCAATTTCACTATCAATAGCACTAGCTGGTAATGTTTTTGGATTGATAGAAATTTTATTCCAATTTTTTAAATTATTTGAGTTTTCGATATTATAATCCAAATCATCAAAAAATTGTCTTCTAAAATATGTTAACTCCAATTCCCTATCTACAGTGTTAGTTGTTACTTGAACTAAAGGTCTATGAGAATAATCAGCAATTAATGGATCTGATCCAAATGCATATTCAATAAAATTATTAACCTGATCATTGTCGAAATCTCTAAATCTTCCTTTAACTTTATTTACTATCTCCCAATTTAAATATTTGGGTGAAACAATATTCATAACCCAATTTCGAAAATTATTAACTCGAGTGTAAATACCATACAAATTTGCTATACCACAACCTGACAGACTACCAAAACTAGTGATGCCAACTAGATAAGGCTTATGATTAATTTGATCGATAACAATCAATGGTCCTCCACTATCACCAACACAAGAATCGATACCTCCAGACGCATATCCCGCAGGTAACATATTATTGGTTAATATTCCATTCCATGAACTTATACTGTTGGCATTAGCGAGATCTACTACAGGCACATTAGCTTGTTGTAAATCGATTGGAAAAACCGTTCCAGCTGAATTCGTAGCACCCCAGCCAATAGTAGTCGCAAATATTCCTGGTTTTTCTAGCGAGTCGTCATCTATTAATGATAAACTTTCAAGTTCAATTGGTTCTTCCAGTAATAATAATGCAATATCACTGTCAAAATTTATAGTATCAAAATTGGGATGAACAATAATTTCTGCAACTGCAACTCTGATAAAAGTTGAATCATCAAGTCGATTTATTCCAAATACTACATCTAATGAATTAGTTGTTCTATCAACTAAACAATGGGCTGCAGTTATTGCCCATCTGGGATGAATTAAACTTACTCCACAAAATGAGCCGGAAAATAAATTTTGGCTTTGTTTATTTACCAATGTTCCCATCCATGGCCACTCACCATTATTAGATTTAACTCCACCAATTATACGAGGTTGAATAGATTTCACTCTTTGACTGTGACCCGTTATTACCAATACAAATAATATCAGCATGATTAGAAATATTGATCTACATTTCATTTAAAAATAATTTCAATGACTTAAATTAAGAACTATGTAATTGAAAATTGCTGTAGATATTTTCGGCTTTACTAAATTATAACAAACAACTGTCATCCCACGTTAGTAATATTCCGAATTCAAATTGCAATATTATGATAACAAATTAAATAACCTACAATCATTAAATAATTGAATTTATTTTTAGCATTAATAAAAACTTATCCATGCCGATAGAGTTATTTATAAAATCATCCATTCAACAAGCTATGCATTTTTCTTTAAAATCACTTTTTAAGATTTCAACAATTATTAAACTCATATTTAATTGATTTTTATGTGCTTATAAAATTTCATAATTGAATTTCTGCAAGCTAGATTAAGTCTGCTCAAATCTGATAAATTATTTTTTACAATTTACACGTTTCCAGCTCGCTGAATTTGTAATTATTAATAAAAATAAATTTCACTAGTCAGCAATAGAGTAGAGAGGAAACGACTTTTATATACAAATCGTTTTCCTCCCCCTCGTCAAACCGGACGTGCAGATTTCCCGCATCCGGCTTTCGTCAAAGCCTTGATTCGAAGCTTTCACAGGTAAATCAGTCCTGTTTCATTGGCCTTGGGTATGTAAACCCTTCGCACTTTTTCCGGGCGATATCTTTTACTCGCCAATTCCTTGTGTATGTTCTCAAGGAATACTTTTTCACTTTCCCAATGTTTCTTTATATCCTTTAGTCTTATCCCATCCACTCCGGCTCCACCTCCGTTAGCTTTTACCTGTCGCCAGGCTGCTTCGAGTAGCTTCGACCCGCATAGATGGCCATAAAGACTGTAGAACTTGAATATCTCTTCCGGTTCCGTGTCTGGTTTCATCACTTTCGGAAGATTGACCACTTCCAATTGGTGTAACGAGGCCGATTCTGGTTCACTTTCGTTACGGCTCACGGTTTTGCCGCCCAGAGCTTCGATGTATCGGTCACCCAATACATCGTCTGTTTGGCTACATGCTGGATATTCAGTTGGCATGACGATAACTTTTCATATCGTTAGTAGAATTGGCGGTGCTGGCGCACCGAAAACCACTAAATACTAAATAATTTAAAAATGACCCTAAATAACAATTTAAAGAAAGTTGAAGAGAATGATAAGCCGGTCGCCCTAAATGTAGATGACGACGCAACACTCACTGAATAAATTCTAATACACCAGACACAATTTGATCAACTGCAGCCAGTTTTCCAAATCCTTCATACCCACAAGCTAACATTCCTTCATCTGGATCAATGAATTGGTTCCCTCTATTCTTTAAAATTGAAATATTATTTTTCGTTGCTGGATGAGCTAACATTTTTCCGTTCATTGCCGGAGCAATCATTACCGGCGCAGGTGTAGCTAAATATATCGAAGTCAACAAGTCTGGTGCCAACCCATGGGCAAAACATGCTATCACATTTGCAGTTGCTGGAGCAACTAAAAGTAAATCAGCTTTATCAGCTAATTCAATATGTCCAGGCTGCCAACCCTTACCTTCATCCCAAATGTCACTGGCAACAGGGTTTCTACTCAAAGTTTGAAAAGTTAATGATCCAATAAACTCAGTAGATTCTCTTGTCATTACAACAAAGACATTCGCGTCGAGTTTATTTAGCTGGCTAGTTAAATCCGCTGCTTTATAGGCAGCAATTGATCCCGTGACACCCAAAATAATTGTTTTTCCTTTCAAGTTCCTTTCCATATAACTTTATACTTAAAAAAATAAACAAAGAAAATCAATCAGTTAGTAAGTTCAACTAGATACAAATTATTTTTCAAAATAAGCTTACTAAGTATTATCAAAATATTGATACTTGGAATCTATAATAAATACATCATAAAAACCAATTATGTCGAAGTCATTACAACGTTTAATATCTGTGCATGTAAAGAAGTTGAATAACTGTGACATGTGCCCATTAATGCATAAACCAGTTGTCAGTGGCGAACCAATCGTCAGCAAAGTTATTTTAGTGGGTCAGGCTCCTGGGGTTAAAGAACCAATATTGGGCAAACCGTTTGCCTGGACAGCGGGCAAAACGATGTTTCGTTGGTTTAGAGAATCGTGTGGAATCTCTGAAGATGAGTTTAGATCAAAAATTTATATGGCTGCTGTTTGCCGATGCTTTCCAGGAAAAAATAATAAAGGGGGCGATCGAGTGCCAAATAATGAAGAGATAATAAATTGCTCATCTTGGCTGAATTCGGAAATAAAAATCCTCAAACCAGACTTAGTTATCGCTGTGGGAAAATTAGCAATTATACAATTTATTGAATATCAAAAGTTGGAATTTCTAATTTCAAAATCATTTAATTGTGAAAATAATGGACATTCTTTTGATATGATACCCCTACCCCATCCTTCAGGAGCATCACCCTGGCCTAGAACTGAGCCAGGAAAAACTTTAACACAAAAAGCTCTTAAAAAAATTTCAAATCATCCGGCAATAATAACTATTAAGAATTCTTAAATTACGTTATGCATTTTAATATACACTCACATTTCTCCGCACCTTCAAATAAGATAGATCGAATTCCCAAACGCTCTGCAGATTCTATATTTTCAACAGTATCATCGATAAAAACACACTTTTCTATGTTCAATTGAAATTCATTCAGCAAGTAGTAGAAAATTTCAGTATCCGGCTTTACCATTTTTATTTTGCTGGATATAATGGTGCCGCTGAACAGCTCCCAAAATGTGCATTGATTGCTTAAAAAACTATATGCTTCAGGATTCATGTTAGAAAGGCAGTAGAGATTGTGCCCCTCAATTATTAGATTTTCCATCAACTTAACTGTATCCCGCTTAACAGTTAATGTCTGTGGTATAAAATTCATCATTCTACAAATTTCCACATTAGAAATTCCCAAACGATCCGAAAAAATGCTGACTGCGGCATCTTTGGTCAGAGTTCCTTTATCATAATCATGCCATTCCCTACTTCGAAAAACTTCTCCTAATATTTTTTTCTTAATATCAGAATCTGGATAAACGCTATTAATAATTTCTTCTGGTTTCCATTCAACCACAACACCGCCTAAATCAAAAATAATATCGAATGACTCATTTGAATTTTTATTCACTGTAGGATGATGAATACCTCGAAGCTTGCTTCGCGCACTCTGAAATTCTTTTTTTTCTTTAATGCCTCGTAGCTTGCTGCGAGGATCGTTACTTACTTTTTTATTATTCATAACAACTAATCATAAAAAATCATTCTTTCATTCCAGTGATAAGTAGTAGCATTTCATACATAAAACGCTATATTCTATATTCTATATTCTATATTCTATATTCTATATTCTATATTCTATATTCTATATTCTATATTCTATATTCTATATTCTATATTCTATATTCTATATTCTATATTCTATATTCTATCTGCTATCTGCTATCTGCTATTTGTAATTATGACATTTTTAAAATCATTATCAGGTTTAGAATCTTTTTTACTATCAATAAAAATTCTACTACTAACTAATATCGATTCAGCGAGTTCAAAGCTCACATTATCCAACGGGACCACTTGACTAGATACACCTCCAGCAGATAAACCGTGTTGATAATAAATTTGATTATTATTATTAACTGAAACTTCCAGCTTTAATCTACTTAAATAATCAGTTCCTCTGTTTTGAATAGTCACAATTATATCAGTTGGATTTTTGTTTTCTAAATCAGAATAAGATAATATAATATCGCTTACAGCAGCATCGTAAATATTTGGTTCATTGCGATTCACAACCCTTTCCATATCTATGACTCCAAATCCAATTTTTTCATCATAACCTAAAGCATCACTGTCATTCGTATTTGACGTTAATATTTGTAGTGCATCACCTGTTGTCATTACAGGATTATCCGACAGTATAGCTGCCAAAGCTCCAGATACAAATGGTGCCGCTGCTGAAGTACCACTGAAGCTGACGATCCCTTCATCAGACCATGCAGTATTAATTCCAACTCCAGGTGCAGCTAAATCTATTCCCTCACCATAATTTGAAAAAATAGCTCTATTTCCATTTGCGTCTACTGCTGCCACTCCGATAACACCCTCATAACGTGCCGGATAAAGTATACCCTCAACACCGTCATTACCTGTTGCCGCAACAACCGCGACATTACTAGCCAACGCATAGTCGACTGCTGATTTTAAAACAGAGCTACCAGTATAATGACCGAGACTGAGATTAATAATTCGAGCACCACTATCAACAGCTTTAACAATACCCTGCGCCACAGTAAACACATCGCCAAAACCCTCACTATCCAGAACTCGAATACTCAGTAATTCAACGGAGGGTGCAACACCTTTACTATCTGAACTTTTACCACTTATAATTGATGCAACTGCCGTACCATGTCCTGAAATTGCATCATTCTCAACATCAGATTCTATTAAATTTATTTCAACAATTTCTTTGTGCGACAATGTTGAGTGCTTCTGAATTCCAGTATCAAGAATCGCAACTTTGATGTTCTTACCCCACTTATCAGAATTATCAGGAACACCAATCCAATCTAACGCGGTATTAAAAAAGGGTTTATAACTCGTCGGATTATTATCAACAGAAGACTCAGGAATATCCGGAGTAAATATTACATAATTAAAATCAACATCATCAGTAATCGATCTATATTCATTGATTAAATTATCTATCACATCTTTATCTAATCCAAGCCGATATGATCTTAACGCAGGAATACTTCCAATGATATTCCAATTTTTCTCTTTAGCTAATTCCTTGAACTCCAAATATTCTTCCTCTGAATCAAATCTCAAAACAACTTCATCGGTAATCGCCTCATCTGATCTTATAGAAATTTTTTTTTGATTATCTAACTGCTTCTTTCCTCTTACTAGATTTGCCAGGCCACCATCTCTAGGCAGATATTTACTATTTGAACCAGATCGACTAACATCGTTCTTAAAATGATTGAAATACCTATTAGTATCTTCCAATATTTTCTTATTATTGCTATTAAATTTATAATCAAAATATAAACTATAGGCTACTATGCCAATGAGCACTATCGAGATAAAGAATCTTTGATTATTTTTTGGCACAATAAAAATGATTAGTATTCAAATCTGCTTACGACAACTGAATTGGCTCAAAATTTGATAGTCAGATAGATTGCCATCCCCATTTCATATCGAGACTTTCAGCAGGTCTGGCAATAACAATCGTACAACCTTGTCATCGCGAGGAACAGGGTGACGTGGCGATCCATGACTAATAATTTCGAATAGGATATTAGCTAAGTGTAATATTAACGAAAACATTTATGGCAATCGTTATATAATACTCATTGTAAAACGTCATTATTTGCTAACATTCCAAGTCAATATTTTTTCAACATCGATAAATAGTTTAACACACATTCCTTAGTATTTTTATTCGTTTTTTCTTATTTATTATAACCGTAATCATGGCGGAGTTGTAAAGATAGACTCATCAAGTTGAAGTGCATGTAGGTATTGCTGCTGGTAAACTAGAAGTTTTCTGG
>JAJFLR010000085.1 GCA_021772565.1 Opitutales bacterium
AGAGAAAAAAGTAGCTTTACCGAAAGCGATCACCAATAAATATTAACAAATAAAATGAATAAAAGCGATAGCATCACCTTTGCCCCGTACTAGGGAATTATAGTTGTCGTCAAATAGGGAAGAATAATTGTCGTTGACCACGCGTTCCATTACTCCGGTAAAATTTCGCCTCAAATCCGGCGAAAGCCACCGGGTTAAGCACGTACGCCGCGTTTACCGCGATCGCATTGGCGACAGATCGCACATTCACTTTGTTCTGGAAACCACTCAGGGCCGCTTTTTTGATATCGTCTATGACTCGGCAAAATTGTCCTGGAAGCTTGTGGTCGAAATAGAGGACAATCTTTTTTTCAACGACTGACTCGACCAACCGGAAATGAACTCTCAGTTATATCAATTCGCAAAACTTTTGTCCAAAAAGTTAAATATTTATAAGTCAGGTGGATTGCCATACACTGCTCACGCAGCGCTCGCAATGACAATATATTACCCAATGTCATCACGAAGCACGAAGTGCTGTGGTGATCCATGACTATTTTTTTCGGTCAGAATCTTTGCGAATTGATATAGCATATTTTTTTCACTTGGCAAGAGACTCCCACACAATAGATTTTAACCATTATGTGTGGCCGATATACACTCTCTGCAAAAATCGAAACTTTGGTTAAAAAATTTCTTCTAAAAAAAATTCAGGAGTTTAAAAAATCCGACTGGCTGCCTCGCTATAATATCGGCCCGGGAAATAAAGAACCGACAAAAGTATTTATCGTCAGACAAGACGAAGATACAGGAGAACGCATGTTAGCTCAAAATGAATGGCCCTTAATTCCATCCTGGAGCAAAGTTGAAGAAAACCAAAAACGCCCCACCCTGAAATACGATACCAAAAATGCCAAGTCTGATACTGCGGCAACCAAACCCTCTTTTCGTGTGCCGATGCGAAGTCGACGATGTCTGATTCCGGCCAGCGGTTTTTTTGAATGGCAAGGAACAGAAGGAGCAAAGCAACCGTATTACATCCGACCAAAAGATGAAGAGCTCTTTGCCTTTGCCGGTCTATGGGATCGTTGGAGCAACGAAGACCAAACGGTAGTCATCGAGTCGTGTACAATTTTAACTACGACACCCAATAGCCTCATGGCCAAGATACACCACCGCATGCCGGTTATTCTGCAAGAAGAACAATTTGAACCCTGGCTCGACACAAAGTCTCACCCCGTTAGCGAAGTTAAAAATTTACTGAAACCATATCCCTACCCAGAACGAATGGTCAGCTATCCCGTATCAACGTTAGTCAATAATCCAAAAGTCGATAGCCCGGAACTCCTTGATGAAATTGATCCAGAAAAAATAACCTTTTCTCCGAAACCGAAGAAGCCCACTCTCACGCAGACGGAGTTGTTTTAATGTACAGGTTATTTATATGAGGAAGATTATCTTTTGTTAACATAAGCCATTACAGTTAATCCAGTTGTAAGTAATAATAAAAATGTCATTAATCATATGAAAGTGTTTATATATCATTTAACCCTTATAGTGTTTATTCTATATTGTAATACTGGCTGTTTGAAAAAACAAGAATACAAGGACTTCTATGGCCAATACTTAGGAGAGTATGGGGGATTTACCGAAATGCTGACTATTAATAGAGATGGAACATACACTCAAGTATTTAGGCTAAAAGGCGAATTAATTTATACGTCAAATGGTAAGTGGGTTGAGTATAAACATAATTCAAATAAAATTTCATTTAGAAACTTTATTTTTTTATTAAATACCAAAACGCTTTTATTTGATGATCCGAGAAAAGCAAAACAAACCAACGCCTCAGCTCATATTGTAGATGGTTTCTCAAAAATAGTTTTTGCTAGAGATTTTCAGTATATATTAAGAAGGCAAAAGGAGGCAAACAAACATTAAAATAATAAGCGTTTAAGGGCATTAAGATTATTAGCAATGAATGGTTATCAATCTGAATCATAAAATAAATGTGGCCAAATTACATCTTGTAAATTTAAAACGAAAACTCATAGTTACTCAGAAATGAATAAACCAAATATTGTTTCAAAAAATCCCGTTGTTTTAGATCTTAAAGCAGGCACATATTGGTGGTGCCATTGCGGCCTGTCAAAAGACCAACCGTTTTGCGATGGCTCACATAAAGGAACTAAATTTGGCCCTTCAAAACTTGAAGTCACTGAACAAAAAAAAGTTGCCTTATGTCAGTGCAAGCACACAAAAAACCAGCCGCTGTGTGATGGCAGTCATAAAGATCTTTAAGAAAGAATTTTCTCTTTGAAAATATTTTCAATTAATAAGGAATAAACCACGTCTATTAATACACATATAGTGTATTGAGACAGGCATCTATTACTTATTAATATGAAACAGTTAAAGATTGTAGCTTACTTTATTATGATAAGCTTTTTAGACTTAAATCTGAAAGCAGAAAAAATTTCTCCTAATGAAAACAGATCAACTGTTTGGCTTGCCCCAGAATCTTCAAAACAACTAACCAACCCAATTTCAAAAAATAAATCTTCCATCAAACAAGGGAGCAAAATTTTTAAGATCCGCTGCATTGTCTGCCACGGTTCAACTGGTGTTGGAGATGGGTCTGGCAGTAAAGCATTAAACCCTAAGCCTGCAAACCTACAATCAGACAGAGTTCAAAATCAACTTGACGGTGAAATTTTCTGGAAAATGTCTGAAGGTAAAGGAGCCATGATTGCCTGGAAGCATATCATTTCGGAGGAAGATCGATGGCGGTTAGTTAATTTCATTAGAACATTAAACAAAAAATAATCAATTATGAAAAAAATACTTCTTACACTTACTACATTAATACCAGTATTTGGAATGATCGCTTTGTCATTCGTCCTACAAGGATGTAGCAACGCTTATAGCAAACAAAGCAACAATCAACTCGAATGGGATGGCTATCAAAATTGGTATCACATAACAAAGGACGGCCCAAATATTGGTGATCTAACAGGCTTTGTTGAAAATAAGCACAATGGCCCTAAAGGCTATCGCGAGATTTACATCAACAAAATCGGCGTCCCTGTTCATAAAGGAGAAAAATCAATTCCCTACCCTGCTGGTACTATCATAGTTAAAGAATCTTACAAAAATGAAAAGGCCTGGTCTGCAAAAAAGAATCCCGTCCTAACTATAATGAAAAAACTAGAAAAAGGTACTGCACCATCTACCGGTGACTGGGAATATATTATGGGGGCAAATGGCAAAAAACGCGGTAGTGGCATGAAGTCTAAATGGGGAAAATTCTGTCACGATTGTCATATCAATGGAGCAAATAAAGATTTTGTATTTATGAATAAAAATTTTGTGGATTCACTTAAAAAATAGACTTGAAATTTATTTTATAATATCCCGATTACTATTTTATTAATCAGTTAATTTTTCTTCTATCCATTTCATTAAATTTAGCTTTCATTTTTTTATCTCGTCTAATCATGTCCCAACGCCACTTCACATATGGTTCAACATAATCAATTTGAAATGCATCAAATAATGCTCTAACAGATTTATTAATTTCTAAATCTGTTTCATTAAAAAGCTTGGTGTATGGGACCTTAGACTCTTCAGCTCTCTTTCTCCAAAGTTTAGCAATACTATTTCTCCAATCACTGTATAATTCATCAGCATTAATTCCCCCCTTAACAGCTCTTTTAAGTTCATTATAATTTTTATGTTCATATCTCTTAACCAGTTCAAGCTGATATCCAAGGGAATTAAAGCCCGCCTTCATTAAAAAATTTATTTCTGAAATTAATTTTCCTTCAGCTTCCTGTAAAAGTATATCACTGGAATAATTTTTATTTGTCGGTTTTAAGATTTTTTCAATATCATTCAGGTTTATTAGACGGTTATTATAAACACGACTATGATAAAATTTTTCAATATCATCATAACTCAATGGTTGATTATAGTTAGGAAAAAACTTAGCGAGTTGCTCATCAGCAATCCCTCCCCTAACAGCCGGTAATTGTTTAACAATTTCATCACCAATTTTTTCTATCAAAACATCGACTGCAAAATCGTTATTTATAAAAATAGAATTTATATAATCAAAGTTTTTGGCACTTAATTCTGTTGAACTAACGTTCGCTAATTGAGCATACTTGGATGAAATATCAGGTGAAATGGTTGTATAATAGTCATAAATTAAGTTCTCAAGACTTGCTTCATATAACTTATGTTCAGGTAGGTCTCGAAATATTTTTTCCTCCAGATCATCTTCGCGTACCTGAACAGCAACCTGCTGTTTTAAATATTCCAGAATTTTCTGTTTCTCCAGATCTATAGATAACTTATTTATTTTTGCTTCTACGATTGAAAAAATTTTATAAACAGGAATCTTGGCAATTTGAGAACCACTCTTTTCAATCTTATCCTTTTCACTTTTAATATGAGCTTTAAGTGAATCTTTAATATATGTTTCTATTAACTTGCTGGTAATAAACATCGCCGGTATTTCAGCCGGATCACCTTTTCTTTTTAAAATTTCCAACTGTCGTTCATATTGATTCTTTATTTCAAATAGTCTTTTTACAGAAATATAATCACTATAAAATTTAACTTCATCAACAACCTCCTTCTTAAATTTTGCATTAAAGCTTTTTATCCACTTGGTCAAACTGTCAAAATCACTGAGTGTTAAATCGGTTTCAATATCGTTACTCAAAGCTTCCAGCCTTTTGTTTAAATTTTTTAAACTAGGATAAGGAATAGATTTTTCCATTTCATCTCTTTGTAAAATTATTACTCTATATCGCGCACTGTTATATAGTTCGCTGTATTGATTATCTACAAATGATTTGATCGAACTACTCAGTCGAGACTCCCAATCATTTCCCATTCTACTCAGAACATCAGATTTTTTTATTGGTAATGCTGATAATTCCTGAAGTCGTACAACTTCTTTTGTCAGCTTATCATTAAACGTACTGCGTCTCCATTTACTAACTATATCTCTGCATTTTTTTTTGCTTATTTTTTCATTTTTATGATCAGAAATATTTTTACGAATTTCTGTAGTTAATTTCTCAACTATCAATACCCGTTCTTCTTCTTCCGAATTTGCAAAACCATCAATATAATCAAGCATTCTTTTAGCAGCAACTTGTATGGCTAAAAGTTTCTCAGCTTCTTCCTGTGAAGAATTAATTTTAGCTGATCGATTGGTCTGTGCAACTACTTCGTTCGCACAAAATCCTAAAGAAAAAACAATGATACAGCTTAACAGTTTATATAACAATTTCAAAATGCTTTTAAATATCCTATATCTTATTATGATAAACTATTAACGATCAACATTAAAAATATAACCTAAAACAATTACCTCATTCATTAGATTTGCCATATTTATCTTTAATTGTAGCGAGCAAGGGATATCCTTTCGCTTCTAATTGTCCGGCTATCTTTTCCATCAATTTACTTATGCGATCACTTCCACTTTCTACATCGGTTAACGTCGTCCCCTCCA
>JAJFLR010000086.1 GCA_021772565.1 Opitutales bacterium
AGAGAAAAAAGTAGCTTTACCGAAAGCGATCACCAATAAATATTAACAAATAAAATGAATAAAAGCGATAGCATCACCTTTGCCCCGTACTAGGGAATTATAGTTGTCGTCAAATAGGGAAGAATAATTGTCGTTGACCACCGGCGCCGGGAAAAGGGGGATCAGGGGCAATTATACCAATTAAAAAATGGCGAAATGTTCTAGCCAAAGGTGGAAGCCTACCAATGGCATCAGTCTTGCGATGTCGCGTTAGATATTTTACTGATGGTGCTATCCTAGGTTCAAAAGAATACGTACAAAGTTATTATGAAGAACACCGTCGTGAGTTTAGTCGAAAGCGTAAGAAAGAACCGCAACTGATGAAAGGAAGTGATTGGGGTGGTCTTTGTGTAATTCGTGGACTTAGGCAATCGGTGTTTAGTTAGAGTTGTCTTACAGACAACGAATTATTTTTTGTATAATTAACCCAACGCTATGCATTGGCTGCTTTAGATAGCACTTACAGTGCATTATGTTGATAAAATTTTTGAGATATTATTGTGATTCTACGGTTATGTTATGAAGTTTTAGTTTTGTGAAAATTATTCTGTTATCTTAAGCACAACAAAATTTTTCTGTAATGCATTGGGTTGATGTAAACAACACAGACAGATTTCTTGTGCTGTGGAAAGTAAGAGGCACTTTGTAAACAAAGGCCCTACATGCCAGATCGATTTTGGCTCTTTTAAGACCATGGCGACCTTAGTCGAATCGCTAGGGCTCTACAAGTTTATCGAAAGTTAATTAGAGTTTAACATGGTTTTATAAATTCAATATTCATTAAAGGGTTGATCAATTGCTGATAATTTAATGAAATATTTGGATGAAATATTTACTTCCAGTTATAATACTAATTCTTTATTACTCCCCTACTCTTCGAGCTAATTTAGAAGTTGCACTAACGTCTACAGAATCGACAGCTAATAAATCATTAGTAAAATTCAAAGCTAAAAATACTTTCAGCCAAGGAATTCAAGGTGCACGAGCTTGGGTGTTCTTAATGGATAATGAAGGCAAAGTTGTCGGTCAAAAAGCTCAATGGGTTATTGGAGGTAAAAAAGAAAAAGACTCTTTAGAGATTGATAATGAGAGTGAATATTCTGTTGTAGTTGATACCAAGAGCAAACCTACGCAAACAAAAATTACGTTTTCTAAACTCATTTTGGCTGACGGATCTAGTGTTAACCCTCAGAAACATGTGGTGAAACTTGAGGAATAGAGGAGATTCTAAATATTATTTGGACAACCATGAACAGTTTTAATTATAAAGTTCATGGCAAATGATTGAAAACGAATCAATTTAGAGTTGTCTTACAGACGACAGATAATTTTTCGTTAGATTTCCCAACGCTTTGCATTGGGCTGGTATAGTTAACACTTACAGTGTATCAATTAGTGTTCATCGGAATTTTAAATTTCCAAATAATTTTCTAGTTTTACCGGATACATTTGCGTGACCTCAATTCCCGATTGTAAGTAGTTCAGAAATTGCAATGGTTCTTTGAGAACTTCATGAGGAAAATGATAAACATCATAAGCACAATAATCTCGAAAACTATATCCACTTATTGGTAACCATTGGGCAAATGCATTCCACTTTCTCATGTGCTCTTCTATACTGCCCTTGTGATGGAGTTTGGCAAATAAACCACCCATAATTTTTTTGGTATAAATTTTTTGCCCGGCAACTATCTCATCATCGATTGTTAAACATAGATCTAATCGAATTTTTTCACGTGGTGTAAATAATTTATCATCGTAGCAAACAGTAATCAATTGAGTATCAGATTTGATCAGATTTTGAGCATTAGCCCAATTCAATAAATTTATATAAGCTTGCGGGATAGTGTCATAGGTGCCAAAATGTCGTAAGCATGCAACCATCCGTGCGGGCTCTGTTTGCAGCTTAATGTGTAGAGGATTTTCATAATTCTCTATATGTGCTATTTGTCCATCATTAACATTTTCAATCGTACCTTTTACTTTTAAAAAATATTTTTTTCTAAAATCTCTAGGAGACAGATTATATAAACGTTTAAAAGAACGAGAAAAAGATTCCTGATTTTCAAATCTACTGGCAAGCGACAGCTCGGACATAGATAAGTTAGTATATATTAGATAATGCGCCGCACGTTGAAGCCGTAAACGCTTAATATAACTCACGATACTTTCACCCGTATATTGTTTAAAAATTTTTCTCAAATGATTAACCGAACAACAAACTTCACGAGCAATTAATTCAGGAGTAACATCATTGATGTAGTGATGATCAATAAATTGAATAGCTTTGGTGATTCGATTATTCATGAACGTTAGTAGACTATTAAAACTTGAAATATTTGTTAGATTAAAATAAATTTAGGCCGCACTATTCTATTATATCAATATTACCTAATTTTATTAGGGCACAAAGAGATGACTCATATTTAGTAAACAATTTTTTTCAACAGATGTGGGATTTAGTAGTTCATCTGAAGAAAATTTTAATATATCGTAAGCATATTTTTCTGCGTATGTATAACCACTAATTGGAATATATTGGGTAAAATTATACCACTTTTTTAAATGATCTTCATAATTTCCTGAATGATCAACTGTTGCACAGAGTCCACCCGGTATATTCATAATTTGAACCTTATCATTATTAGTGTAAAACGATTTTATGACCGTTATTACTATATCAGTTCTTATCTTACTTTCAGCTGTAAATCTATGATCGTCATAGGAAACACAAATTAGTTTAGAATCTTTAGTCACGAGATTTCCATCATTTGCCCATAGCAAAAAATTTACTACCACCTGATGAACAGAATTGTATCATCTGATCAGATACAAATTGGCAATACTACAGTCGGCGATAATGCAGATATTTTAACGGGTGGTCCCGGTGAAGACATTTTAGTCGGTTCAGGAAAAACTTTAGAGTTCGATGGAAGTGCCAATGTCGGTAGCTTAGCAGCACAGACAGATTTATTAATGTATATATTTTAAATAAAATTTAATCCTTGCAAAAATGATTGATCAAATTACATTAGTCATACAAAACTTTTCAATTTTGTATACTTTTAGTTTCAAAACACGCAATGATCAAAAATCAAAAGTATATTTCAGAAATAATTATAGCACTTCTATTGAGTTGGGTATGTTGTATGTATACACTGGAAGGATCAATTACCTTTAATTTTACTTATAATGATGTCGTTAATACAACCGGAAATGGGTTCGATGATTCATCTCTTGGAGCTACCAGAAGAAGTACAGTTGATTCAGTTGCGACATACTTAAACACAGTTTTAGATCACAACGGTACAATTGATTTTTTATGGAGTAATTCACAAACCGACGGTAGTGGTTTTTTAGCGTCAGCTGGTTCTCTTTATTTTACCAACACAAACAGTTTTGAGGATGGCTTGGTTTTCAAACATGCAACCACTGGTATTGATCCATCTGCAGGAACTGACAGAGATGGAGAAGGAATAATAGATTTTGGTTATTCCTGGAATTCAGATATAGATGATCCAAAAGGATCGGAATTTGATTTATTTACAGTTGTCCTTCATGAAATTACTCATGCTCTAGGATTCAATGCAACGATTACATCAGATGGAGGTTTTGGCATATCCGGAACTCGATCACGATTTGATAGTTTTTTAGAAGATGGATCTGGAAATAAAATATTATCGAATGCAACTGTTACTGCAGATAGCAACGATCTGATTGGCAACAGTGTTGTATTTACTGGAGCTAACGCTGTAGCTGCAAATGGAAATGTTGATGTGCCAATTTATTCGCCTACCCCTTTTGACTCAGGATCAAGTTTAAGTCATTTCAGCACTGGTACCCTTGCCGGTTCTAATGCAGTTATGGTTCCAACAATTGCATCCGGAATTAAAAAACGAGAATTGAGTCCTATTGTCCAAGCAGTTTTAAAAGACCTCGGATATACATTTGTTCCAGAAAGTTCTAGCTATACACTTGCTTTGAGCCTTATAATTTCAGGTTGTATACTATTTAATAATAAATTAAGCTTAAGACAGAATTAAACAATTAGAATCATTGATAACCGTAACGAAGAAACTACATTACAGTTTTTAACTTAGTTATAATTTCTTCTGGGATTTTAGTTGCCGTCAATTTTTTTAATTTATGATCATAGATTGAATATACTATAACCATCTTCCCATTACCAACAATAGACAATAAATTCTCCTCAATTTTATTAAATTCAAATTGATATTTAATGGATTTTTGAGAAACTTCTTCTATCAATAAACTTATTTCTACGAAATCGTTAAATTTAAGATATGATTGAAAATCACAAGAGACATTTACTCTCGGCCACCCAATAATAAAATCAGAATTATTTTCAATCAACGGGATTTTCAGCTTTGAAAACAATTCTGATTCTGCGGCTTCCATGTATTTTAGATAATTGCTAAAATGAACAATCCCAGCCATATCTGTCTCTGAAAATTGTACTTTTTGAATAATTTTAAATGGAAATTTCATGTATCATTGATTGTTAAATTTTTAATCTTGAATTCAATCTAATGCTCAGTTGCAATTATTAAATTTAATACCATTGTTATTTCCAAACATAATTTGGGGGGATTAGCTCAGTTGGTTAGAGCGCTTGCATGACACGCAAGAGGTCACTGGTTCGAATCCAGTATCTCCCACCAATAATATAATTAATAAGATATTAGATTTGAAACAATAACCTCTTGCATTTAAAAACCTATCACTGGTTTGACGGAACGCAGTGTAGATGGACAATCTGAAAGATTGGGATACAGCCCCGAACAAAGTGAGTCAATCCAGTATCTCCAACGATTAAGATTATTAAGTAACAACACAGTAGCTATTAAAGCTAAATATAAATATACTAATTTTCTTTTGAATTACTTGCTTTTGTTTTAGCCAATTCACGCATATCTACAGCTATGTCAGTATCTTCATATATTTCACGTCCCAAAATATACTCGAATGTATCCTCCATAGTAATCACACCAGTAGTAGAACCAAACTCATCGACAACAATAGCCAACTGTTGATTCTTGTTTAAAAAAACTTTTAAGACATCCTGAGCTGTAGCATTTTCCGGAATAAATATCGGTTCAGCCATCAGACTATTTACACTTAACTGATCCTGACCTTCAGCATATGCACGAAGTATATCCCTCCTTCTAACAATGCCAACCACGTGATCAATATTTTCATTAAAAATAGGGATTCGACCAAATGGAATTACTTTATCTTTTTCAAATAACTCTTTAAGAGTTTGCTTTTCTTCGATGGAAAACACAACAGTGCGAGGTGTCATTAACTCGCTAATTTTAACATCATCCAACTTTAACGCATTCAATATCATCGTTCGTTCTTCATTTGACAATGCACCTTCTTTAGCGTGTTTTTCAGCTAATAATATTATTTCCTGTTCTTTGTCTTCATTGTTTGTTTCATTATTTTTAACAAAGAGCTTCACAATTTTTTTAGCAACAATTGTCAATGGAGTCATTGTAATACCAATAATATTTAACGGATGAACTAAATAATGTCCCAACTTACGTCGGTAGGCCACACCAACATTTTTAGGAATTATTTCTGAAAAAATTAAAATGCAGATTACAAGTCCTCCCGTGACAATTACAACCCCAGTAGCATCAAATATTTTAGCTGAAATAGCACCGGTTAGTGTAGCACCGAGAGTATTGGCAATAGTATTTAATGTTAAGATAGCAGAACTAGTTTCATCAATTCTTTTTTTTAAAATTTCAAGTAATTCACCTTTTTTACTATTTTGCTTTTTGAGTTCTTCAATTTCAGCGGTCGTTATACTTAAAATAAAAGCTTCAAGCAATGAACAAAACGCAGAAACAGAAAGAGTAAAAATAATAGCTAACGCCAACTGTATATTAGCAAACATAGTTAGTTAAAATAAACAAATCTATGATAACAAAAAATAAATTTTTAATACTAATAACTATCACTAATAATTTTATTAACTTATAACAAACAAAATTAGATACCAAAAGTTTGTGATGCCCTACCCAGTGCATTTGCAATTTCTTCCGCGCGAACAGGCTTGCTGATGTAATCATCCATTCCAGCACTCAGACATTTTTCTTTGTCCCCTTTCATAGCATGTGCCGTCATTGCAACAATAACAATTTTATTATATTGAAGGTTACTTCCATTTTCCTTTTCCCACTCACGTATATTTCTAGTTGCCTCATAACCATCCATTTCGGGCATTTGACAATCCATAAATATTACATTGCATGGCGATTCTTTTACAGCACTTAAAAGATCTGCGCCATTGACAAACGACGTAATTTTACATCCCAAACGAATAAACATTATACGCGCGACCTTCTCATTAACTGGATTATCTTCGGCTAAATAAATTTTAAAACTTTTAATTTTTTCAGGCACCTTAATTGTATTTACAGACTTTATATCAGACTTCTTTTTAGTAGAGTTCTTGTCGTCGTTTGAAGACATTTTATATTTGAATATTTGAGCGATACAATTAAATAAATCTGATTGTTTAATAGGTTTAGCCAGACAATGTGATATTCCATATAACCCCAACTCAGTTGGAGAAATACAATATCCTATTGATGTTAACATGACTACTTTAGGAGAATTGTAACCAGGATTAGCTTTAATTTTTTGAGCTAACTGCAGACCATCCATATTCGGCATTTGCATATCAATAATCAGAAATGTAAAAGGATCATTATTCTTTATGGCTTTATCCAGTTCCCTGATCGCTTTTAATCCTGAGTCAACACTAACAAATTTTGATTTTAATGACTTGAACTGATAATCGAGAATTTTTCTGTTGATCGTATTATCATCAACAATCAAAACATTCTCACTAAAATTTTCCATAAAATCTTTATTATAGTTAATTTCAATATTTGAAGCTTTTTCAAATGGTATCGAAAACCAGAATATTGATCCTTTACCTTCGTTACTTTCTGCCCCAATTTCACCATCCATCAAATCGATTAATTGTCGACAGATAGCTAAGCCCAAACCTGTACCTCCAAACTTTCTAGTTGTTGAACTATCTGCTTGAGTAAATTGAGAAAACAATTTTAACAGAATATTTTTAGGTATACCAATGCCTGAATCACGTACTTCAAATCTTATGGTAGCAATTTCATCTGTATTATTTTCAAGCTTAGCTTGAACGAATACTTCTCCTTTATCAGTGAACTTAATAGCGTTTCCAACCAGATTTACCAAAACTTGTCTAAACCTCACGGGATCACCTTTAATATTTACCGGAATTTCTTTTTCTATTAGATAAGCTAACTCAATGTTTTTCTTATTAGCACTATCCGTAAAAAAGTCTATTGTCTCCTCCAAGACATTATTAAGAGAAAATATGCTTTTTTCCAATACTAGTTTGCCTGCTTCAATTTTACTAAAATCGAGGATATCATTTAAAATAGTTAGTAAATTCTCCGCACAATTGTTGACAATACCGGCCATTTCTTTCTGTTCTTTATCAAGCTTTGTTTCAAGAAGTAAACTAGTCATACCAATAACACCATTCATTGGTGTTCTAATTTCGTGACTCATATTAGCTAAAAATTCACTTTTAACACGACTTGCTTCTTCTGCAGATTCTTTAGCATCCTGCAGTTCTTTTTCCTCTTTTCTTCTTTGAGAAATATTGTGAAATAAAACAACCATCCCCATGAACTCATCACTCCAAATGGGAGTTGCAGTAAATTCTACCGGATAAGCTATACCATTTTGACCGATAAAATATTCATTGTTTTCCTTGCATGCGCCACCCGCAACCAACGCTTTGTCAATCGGGCTTTCCCCTGGATTATAAAGCTTTTTTTCATTGTTAGTATGATGAATAATTTGATGATAATGTTTGCCCAAAATCTCATCAGTACTAAGACCTAAAAACTCACCTGCCTCTGGATTAGCAAAATTAATAATACCTTGTTTATTAAAGCCGTAAATTCCCTCACCAGCTGAATTAAGTATCATTTCAGTTCTTTTTTGGAGTCGTTGAAATTCGTCAGTTCTCTCGGCAACACGGATTTCTAATTCATCCTTTGCAGAACGAAGTTCTTTATCCTGCACTTGAATTTGCTCCAACATTTTATTAAATGAATCAGTAAACTCACCAACTTCATCATTATAATATTTTTGAGCACGAAGAGAAAAATCACTTTGTTTAGTAACTTTTCGTGCAATTTTAGCTAATTTTAAAATTGGAGCTGAAATAATATTCTGTAATTTAGCTGAAACTAAATAAGTCAACAGAACAGATGCTAAAAGAACTACACTCACAACACCTCCATAAGCCAGGAGACGTTGTTTTCTTTCTTCAAAACTTGAACAGAGATAAATATAACCAACTTGATCATAACCTGAAAGTAAAGGGATCGTTAGAAATATATATTTATTGGTACTGCTAAATTCAATTGTTAAAACAGTATCCGGCAAAACTTCATTTTTTTTAGCTTCAGGTCTGATATAAGATGCAAACAGCTCACCATCATTATTATAAATAGCAGCAGCTAAAATATTAGTCTCATGATTAAGTGCCTGTAGAGTTTGATGTGCATCGTCAGCAAGTTCAAAATCGAGTGCTGCTGCGCTATTGGGTGAGATAATTTCACCAATAGAGATTAATTCTTCTTTAAGACGATTTGTGAAAGTTATCCATTCGTAAAGGAACAATGCAGAACCAGCCAACAGTAAACCAATACTCGCAACACTGATAAACATCAGGTTAAGTTTTTTACGAATAGAAATATTATCAAAAAAGCTCATATTTTAAATATGTTTCCGATATTAGTTTTCTATTACTTTAGCAATATTTAATAACCTTGAACTTACTATATAATCTGCATTTTTCGTTTTGGTTATATTTAACTCAATAGATATCTTATTTTTCTTACTACTTAATTTGATCATAAAATTATCATTCCAGAAATCTGTAACTTCACCAATGGTTAATATTTTATGTTTTTCGCTGATCCCCAAAATTCGGTTACAATCTTCGTTTGTTGATTTTTGAATAAAGATCAAATTACACCCAACGATAGAATTATCGGAAAGAATACGTCTCAAAACAATATTTCTATTATCACTCTTTTTGCCCTTAAATATGTTACTAAAAAAATTGTAGAATTGTTTATCACTTACAATGCCAATTGTGTATGGATCCTTATTAGATTTAAAATTACCTTTAGGTGTTTGAATATATACAGCTTTTGTGAAATTATAAATGTAGGCAGCTATCAGTTTATCTTCTTTTTCTGTATCAGCGAAATTATCATTGTTCACAAAAAAGCAACAAATACCCAATACAAAAATAGTTTTATAGTAACGCCTAATATTTTTAATTAAAGTATACATTAATCACTAAATAAAAATCAGGAATTTGTTGGGTTTAAAAATATATCTAAAATTTCCAGGTTATTGATGCGTGGACTGAGCGCTCAACTTCACTCACTGGAAAACTGTTAAATGAAGAAGAATCAAACTCAATATGTTGTGAATCCAATAAATTCTGTCCAACGATTGAAACTTCAAGATTATCATTAACATGATACCCCAATCGTAAATCGAGTTCTAAATAATCTGGTGTATTAATGCTGGGTAGACTGTCTACATAGCGTATAGTTGAATCAAATTCAAAATTACCAGGTAGATCCATAAAAGACCTTAATGAAAATTGACTTTGAGGACTACGACCTTCTGCAGATTCAGGATTCGGTGCCATTGAATCGATATCGGCATGGAGCTGCATCTTTAAAAAACTATAGGTTCCCCGCAAATGCCACCAATCTCTAAGACGATAATCAGTAGAAAGTTCTATACCGTAAGTTTCTCCGTGCATTTTATTATCAGCAGTAAGAAATACAGTAAATGGTGGACCAGCCCCTAGTGGAGGTCCAAGTTCAGTAGTCAACAGATTATCATATTCGTTATAAAATAAAGCCATATCAAACGATAAACTAGATGAAGGTTGTATCCGATAGCCCAATTCAAATGCCGTTAAATCTTCAGATGCTACATTTCGACTGCCTCTGAATAAAGTTGTAGCAGCTGCAGTTACACTAGCTATTGAAATAACATCATCTTCAGCTCGCGAAGGAGTTCTAACGGCTCTGGATACAGCACCCCATAACGTTTGTTTATCATCAATTGTCCAAGCTATCCGAGCATTAGGTTGAATTTCTTCATTAGTATAGGCATTGCTTTCAAATTTTGATCCAAGTGTTAATTTAAGTTTATCTTCAACCAAAGTAATTTCATCTTGTATAAAAGTATTGTATGTATGAGTTGTTCTCCTACTCGGCATTAATTGAACACCAAGAGAATTTACAAGATCATCATTAATATATCGATATCCAATTCCCCAAACGATTCTGTTATTCTCAAATAATTTAAAACGATGTTGAAATTCTACATCAGCAATATGCATTAATTGACCTAATGAAATATCATTTCTCCGAACACGATTGTAATAAATTTGAAAATGATAATCACGTTCATCTGAAATTGTATGTGTAAAACGTCCTAAAATATTCTGTCCATCAATATCATTCACACTATCGATAAACGTACCCGGAATTTGTAAATTATTAACACGATTATCTTGTCTGTTTTCATAAAAATCTCCTTGCAAAGTAAACAATCTATTGTCAACGGGAGCCCAATCCAATCGAAATCCACTTTGAAATCCCTGGACACGATCGTTGGCCTCAGATCCAATATTCTGTACTAAGTTATCTCGAACTAATGATTTAGCAAAAACCCTGTAATGTGTTTCATCATTTATTTTACCCCCATATCGAATAGATGCAAATCCTTGTTCTTCCACACCACCCCCAACTTTCAAATAGCCACCTTGAGTTTCGGCAGCAGTTTTTGTTTTTATATTAATCACACCATTAACAGCATTGGCACCCCATAGTGTAGCACCCGGACCTCTGATTACTTCAATTCTATCAATATCATCCAGAATATAGTTTTTCTCATCCCAATCAACACCAGAAAATAACGGTGTGTAAACTGAACGACCGTCAATAATTACTAGCAACTTATTGGCAAAAATATCATTAAAGCCACGTGAGGAAATGGCCCAAAGACTGTTTCTGTTTCTAGCAACTTGTAATCCTGGAACGCCACGCAATGCTTCTGCTATTGATGTAACACCCGATCGCCGAATGTCATCAGATGTTATGACATATGCAGCTGCCGGTGCATCATGTAAACTTTGTTTTGATTTAGAAACTGAAGTAACTTCCATGGTAACCAATTTCTCCAAGCTCATCTCAAAAAGATCATCAGACTCTTCTGAAATGATTGCATCGGCAAATCCAAAAGTTGCCCATGACAAGATAACATATCCAGCAAACTTTTTGATGAAATATGAAGGTTTAATTTGGTACATAGTATTCATAGTATTAATAATTATTGTTAATAATGTGAGAGTAATAAATTTACTATTAAAAAGAGTAAAAATATTATAACTAAAATCAATTGTAATTTATAAATTACTTAGATTCTTTATCTATGACGTTTTCTGCCAGTCTCAATAATTCAGCACTGACCTTTAATCCTGCATTTCGGGCTGCTAAGTGGTTTATTTTAAATTTCAATTTTCCATTAATCAAAATATTTACCGTTGAAAAAAATATATAAAAAATAGACAAAAAGTAGCTTAAGTCATTTTGCCCGATCGATATTATAAATTTAGGCATTATTTGCTTTAATTACTCAACTACTTCATTAGCGATACGCAATAGTTTTGCGCTTACCTTTAGTTTTTGAAGTTTTAACTGAGATAGATTTATATTATAATTTAATCTATTTTGAATAAATCGAAATTCTATAACACCTTTTTTATGGGCAAATGATTTAATATCACTGACTGTTAAAATACTTATATTATTCAATGGTTCCAATATCCTTTGTAACTGATACTTTTCAGATGTCCCCACTATTAAAATATGACACTGACTAATGTCATCATTAAATTGAAATCGCTTTATTTTTACAGGTAAATCAAAAACAGATTTGCTGGCAAAAACCTTATCCAATTCTTTACCGTACAAATCTTTTCCAATAACACCAACAATAAACTCTGATTTATTTTTTAAAGCCTGTTTCGGCCAAGTTATATATTTCGTAAAATTATAAATATAGACAGCTTTTAATCTATACTCATTAATATTTTTTGCATCCAATGAGTTATAGAACCCAAATAATATAATCACATAAACGTTAGTAATGAAAATCTTTCTCACTTTTAAATAGTTTAAACTATTTAAAAGATATCGATAGATTTCAGTTAAAACCGCCATGTTATTTTACCATAAATACTCTCTTCAACTTCAGATCGTTGAAAATTAAACAAACCTGGAATAAATTCCGCATGTTGATTATCCAATAAATTTTGCGCAACAATGCTTATCTCTAAATTATCTATTGGCTCCCAACTAATGTGGACATCGAGTGTTAAATAATCTGAAACATTCTGACCAGATAGTGAATCAACATATCGCAAAGTAGTATCAAGCTCAATTTTATCTGATAAATCCATGATTGATCTGACAAAAAATTGCTGCAATGGTGTTGAAGATTCTTGCTGAGTTTCTAAAGTCTGAGATCCTCCTGTATCTGAGTGAACTTGTGATTTTGAAAAAGAGTAGTTGGATCTTAATAGCCACCTATCCGTCAGCTGAATATTAGAAGCAATTTCAAAGCCATATGTTTCACCATTAAATGAATTTTGAATATTCAAAACAAAATTTGGAGGAACCGGTATACCTCTGCCGCCGCGCAAACTATTGTAGTCATTATAATAGGCAGTCATATCAAAACTTAGCTTTTCATTTGGTTGAATACGATATCCTAGTTCATAGGCGAGTAATTCTTCAGAATTAAAATCTTGATTGCCATTCACTCTCAAAGCCAATCCAGGAGTATTAGCTACGACACCATGATTAATAGTAAATTCACGCTCAGATCTTGATGGAATTCTTACAGCTCGTGATATTGATCCCCAAAAAGTATTATTTTTATTTGGAGTCCAAACTACTCTGCCATTTGGTTGAAATTCTGAATCAGTATAATCATTATACTCAAATTTTGCGCCAATAATAAATCTTAATTTATCATCTAAAAATTCAATTTCGTCCTGCACAAAACTATTATATAGATTAAGTTGTGTATTTTCCGGATTAGCAATTGTATTACTCGTGCTACCCAAATCATCTGTTATCCAACGATAGCCCATTCCCCAAATTAATTGATGGTTTTCCCAAAGGGGAAAATTATGCTGCATATCTAAATCAAACGTAGTAACTTCAATATCTAAATTAAGCTGCTCACGACTGTACTGATCTACATATGCTTTAATTTGTAAATCAGAATCATCAGAAAACTGATGTTTAAATTTAGTTAAAAAATAAATCCCTTCTTGCTTAGAATCATCAAATAAAGTTGCATTAAAATTAAAAGGTGGTGGTGGCGCACCGGGATTAGGCATTGTTATAGTTAATACCTGTTCAGCTTTATTACTATATACATCACTCTGGAATGTAAAACTGTTTTCTTGAGATGGATACCAATCTACTCGAAAACCTCCTCTGAGACTATCCCATTGATCTCTTGCATCAGCTCCACTTGCAAGTTTTCCATGATCTTCATCAAAATATTTCAAGTATACACGATAGTAGATATTATCATTTAATTTATTACCGTAACGAATATCACCAAATATTCCTCTTTCGTTGCCAACACCAATAGAACTGTAGAGACCTTGAGTTTCACGTGAGTCTTTTGTTGTAATATTGATAACACCATTTACAGCATTTGACCCCCACAACGTAGCACCCGGTCCTCTTATTACTTCAATTCGATCTATATCTTCGAGTAACGTGTCTTGAGTATCCCAGTGAACACCAGAAAATATTGGGTTGTAAACACTTCGTCCATCAATCAGTACGAGCAGTTTATTTGCAAAGTTATTACTAAATCCACGAGATGAAATTGCCCAATTAAATTTGTTAGTTCGTGCAACTTCTAAACCTGGCACACCACGCAATGAATCTGCGATACTCGTTGCGCCCGATCTGCGAATTTCTTCGTTAGTAATAACATAAGCTGCAGCCGGAGAGGAGCTCAGTTTTTGCTTATATTTAGAAACTGATGAAATTTCATAATTGATTATTTCATCAAAACTCAATTCTGTTAAATCGAGTCCTTCCTCTTCTTGACCTACTAAATAATTGGTGAACAAGAAGAATATTAAATACAGTTTTAATTTATTAATTATCTGAGTGAGTATTTGATTATTCATTTTTCGTATAGTTATTGATTATCGTTAGTGAAATAGAAATTAAGAGTGCGTATTAGTGAGAATCTAAAAACTAATTAATAACTTTATCAGCAATACGCAATATTTTTGAACTAAATTTTAAATCAACTTTTTTAGCCTCTGACAAATTTACAATATATTTCAGTTTGTTATATTTAAACCCAAATTGAATCATTCCACCAATTTTAGAAAATGAATGATAATCACTTACAGTGAGCACGTGAGAATTACTTAGCTGATCTATTATTTCCCTGCATAGAGCTTTATCAGTTGACCCAATTATTAATATTTGGCACTTACTTAAATCCTCTTCCAGGCTAAGTCTTTTAACTACAATCGGCATCTCATTGACAACTTTATTGATTAAAGCATCATCAAGTTCCAAACCATAGGAGTCTTTACCAACAACCCCTACTATAAATTCATTACTTTTATTAGTATAAGCTTTTTCCGGCCACGTTACATATTTTGTAAAATTATAAATATAAGCAGCCTTTAATCGAAATTCTTCATATGTTTTGGCAGTGATTTCTGTTTGAAAGAGAAATATAGTATAGAACGTTATTAATAATAAAGATCGACTAGCCCGAATCTGAATAAATTTAGAGTAAACTGCTATTAAAACAATACTCAAAGACCTATATAATGTTAAAAATCTCACTAAAACTTCCAGGTAATCTTGCCGTACACGCTACTTTCCAACTCTGTGATTTGTATATTAACAATATTTGGAGAAAACTCTTTGTGCTGACTATCGAGCAAACTTTGTCCGACAATGCTTAATTCTAAATTGTCAGTTGGTCGCCAGCTAGTATGAATATCGAGTCCAACATAATCGGAAATTCCTTGAGAATTTAAATCATCTACAAACCGTAATCCAATATCGAGTTCAATATCTAAAGGCAATGACATCAACGACTGTAAATATATTTGATGCGTTGGACTCGATCCTTCTATCAACGTTTCTGTATTTGTATCAATACTTCCTTCATTTGAAAGATCTAATTCTATATATGAATAATTTGTTCTTAACAGCCACCAATCCGATACCTGGAATCCAGAACTTAACTCAATGCCAAATGCATTTCCGTCAAAATTATTATCGACATTGAATATTGCAAACGGGGGACTTACAGTAAGTTCAAAACTTCTTAGATTATCGTAATTATTGTAATAGGCAGCAAAATCAAAATTTAACCGATCATTCGGTTGTATACGATAACCAAACTCAAAGGCTAACAAGTCTTCAGAAATGTAATTATCATTTCCCTGCAATACTTGAGGTAAAGGCGCAGTTGGTGCTAACGTGCTCCGAAGTGTTAAATCAAACTCTGATCGTGAGGGAGTTCTGACTGCTCTGGAAACGGCACCCCATAGTGTATTTTTATCATTGGGCATGTAGACTAATCTAGCATTAGGTTGAATTTCAGTATTAGTATAATTATTAATTTCAATTTTAGTACCAAAAATTAGTTTTAACTTATCATCCATTAATTTAATCTCATCCTGTATAAAACTATTATAAATATGAACCGTTTGACTATCTGGTGTCATAGTAAAAAACTCAGTGTTTTCCAAGTCGTCAGAAATTGCACGATATCCAGCGCCCCAAATAATTTGATGATTGTCAGTCAATTTAAAACGGTGTTGTAAACTGATATCAAATGTATCAACCACCATATTAACAGTTAACTGTCTACGATGAAATCGATCATAGTAAGCTTGAATCTCAATATCAGAATCATTGGATAAGACTGATTTATATTTTCCTAAAATATGTCCTCCGGTTAGCTTTGTATCGCCAAACAGCTGACCATTAGCAAAAACACCTGGCACTGCTGTTGCTAACGAGGTATTAAAAAGTTGCTCAGCTTTATTATTGTAAAGATCACCAAGAAGCGTAAATGATTTTTCCGCTTCAGGATACCAATCCAACCTAAAACCTGATCTTCTATTATCCCACTGATCATTTGCATCTGCTCCGCTAGATAGTTTAGATCTGTCTATGTCGTGATATTTTACAAAAAATCTATAATAAAGATCATCTGTTATTTTACCACCATATCTCAGACTGCCAAATATTTGATCAGAGGTTCCCGTTCCGATTGATGAAATATAACCGAGTGTATCCTTGGCTTCTTTAGTTGTTACATTAATGACACCATTTACCGCATTGGCTCCCCATAAAGTTGCACCCGGTCCACGAATCACTTCAATACGATCAATATCTTCCATTAATGTATCCTGTGTGTCCCAATGCACGCCGGAATTTATTGGCGTATAAACACTACGACCATCAATAAGAACTAATAGCTTATTGGCAAAATCGCTGTTAAAACCACGAGACGTTATAGCCCAATTATGATTATTTATTCTGGCAACTTCTAAACCCGGAACACCTCTCAGCGAATCAGCAATCGAAGTAGAACCTTTGCGTCGTATCTCTTCATTTGTGATGACATATATTGCGGCAGCAGTTTCGCTTAATTTTTGGCTATATTTGGAAACCGATGAGACTTCCAAATTTACTAAATCCTCAAAACTGATTTGAGTCAGGTCTTCTTTTATTTCATTTGCAATAACACCACTTAGCATAGTTGAAAGAAATAAAAAAATGATTCCTGGAAGAGAGAATTTTAATGTATGAGTATGTTTATTATAATGGTTCATAATTAGTATTTTAATAATTTTGAATTTATGTGAGTGGTAATTGAATATATTTAATAATACTATATTGCTTCATAGTTAAGAATTCATATTTAATATTATTAATTGAAATCTTAAATATGCACTCCATTGGTCATTATGAGCTATGCACATTTATCTGCTGTTTGTATAGAGAAATAATATTTCATTTATAAACTGATATTAGCAAGTAAATAAATCGTTAACAATTTAAAATCATAACGTTGTAACAAAAATTTTACATCCGATTCTATACAGGTTTAATATAAAATAATTAAGTGATAAATTCAATAAATCAATGCCCTACTTAATCGTACTATTTTTGATGGATTTAAAAATTATAATCTTTAATCTAATACGATTTATGAATCCCTGAATTTTCAAAATTTTATATGTAAGATTTAAATCTAATTGATCCCTTAATTTTGATTGAATCCGTACTATATTAATTTTTTAATATTATTTAATCTAAATCAAACATTACTATTTACACTGATAGTTTTATCTTTAATTCTATCAATTTTATTTTCAGATATTACTGTAATATCATTAATTAATAAGCTCAGAGTTGAAATAATCCCTTCAATTTTTTTGAGCCCAGCCCAGCGGCATTTTAGATATTTGGAATAAATATTGATGCGACTGAGGCTAATATTTTATTTTCTATTACTTGTTCAGTTTTGAACTTAGGCGTATTATTATAATTATCTTCAGCGGATAATCTACAATAATTACAAACTACTAAAGATAGAAATAAAATTCTTTGACAGGAATTCATATTAATAATTATCACAAATTTATTAATATCATTTATCTCATCAACTATTCCCCTTATTGTTGAATGAAATGTCAATTACTAACGCTAAAAACTAATTAAGTTGTATAAATTTATTGTATTGAATATTGCCGATTTTATTTTTTTTTTATTAACTATGTAAATTATATGAAAAAATCAACAGTCTAAAGTATATACAACCTTATAAACTTTACTTCACTGAGATCGTTTGATATCTTATTGACTGTTAAAGTATTAAAATACTATTAAATATCTTTAACTCTAAATTCTGATTACTGGACAAATACCATGACATTCAATAATAATAATGATAATCATAAATTCTCACCAAATTCTGTCAGGGTATCGAGTGATCTCAGAAAGGGCGTTACAATAATTGAATTAATGATGGCAGTTATGATATTAGGTGTAGTTTTTGCCAGTTCTTTCTCACTCATTGGTATGGGATTTATTATGGTTGAACGCGCAAGAGATATGACACGCGTCACTCAAATTCTTCAAAATGAAGTTGAAGATTTAAGAACTAAAAACTGGAGTCAAATAGAAGCACTCGAAGGTACTGCTATTGTATCATTGGATTCCGCAATCATAGCCGAGTATGGTGATCGTTACACAGTTACTCGAACTTTAAGTGATTTTAAAGACGACCAAATGGACTTGGCAATTACTGTAGTTTGGACAGATAATAAAGGTGTTACCCACACAAGAACTTTTTACACACTATTCACTAAAGACGGACTCAATGACTTTTATTACAGAGCAATTTAATCAAAAGAATTCAAAGAAGGGCTTATCCTTAATTGAATTAATGGTTGCTATAACATTGATGAGTATCGTTATGACTGCTATTCTATCATCATATATGGCTTTAACTCGAAGTGCTATGGCAATCGGTAACTATTCCGAGATGAGTGAAAAAAGCAGATATGCTTTAGAATTGTTTTCAAGAGATGTAAGAATGACTTCAGATATTTCAAGTTTTGATGCAACATCATTTACGGTAACATCGTTATATGGAGATGCTGATGAAAGAACAATTTCATACAGCTATGATGCTTTAACTGATTTGCTTACACGTACTGAAGACGGCACGGCTGTCACGATTTTAGATAATGCAATTGATTGCGAATTTAAATATTACAATATCCTCGATGTCGAGACCACCAATTCACTAGAAATTCAAAAAGTAAAATTCACTGCTAGATTATTAAAAAGAGTATTATACCTTGCTAACACATATGATGTGATATCAGCAGAGTTTATGATAAGAAACCGTAAAGTTACCAATTAAAATGAAAAATAAAATAAAAGAGCTAAGAACTAATATTGAAAAACGAGGATCGGGAATTGTAGTTGCTATAATGATAGCTGCGGTAATTTCAATTTTTGTCGTAAGTTATCTAAAAATTATATCTAAAGAACTCACTCAATCGGAAGAAGCTTTCTTACAAAATGCTGTCCTCAATCTGGCCGAAGCGGCAGCAGAAGAAGCTGTTTGGTCTCTCAACCATGATGACTGGTCAATGTGGAAAGAAGTTGATAGCAAAATGGTACGTGGCATTACAGGTTTTGATTTAAGAAAAGGTAAAGTTGGTACAATCTATGTGATGGTAGAAGATAGACTTTCTGAGTTTCCAATTATTTCAGTAGAAGGTAAAGTAACGATGACAGATGGTAATACGGTTTCCAAACAACTAAAAATTAAGTCAACTAAAAGAGCACTCTTTGCCAGTGGATTAACTGCAGATGATAAAATTGAATTTGATGAACAGGATGCAAGTGGTGTTTCTGTATTTGATGCATATAACTCAGCAGAAGGCGCTTATGACAGTTTTTTCAATAGGACAGATAGTGGTACTGTTGGCAGCATAGCAGTTAATATATCTGAATCAGATATTTTTGGTTTTGTCTCTACTAATTCCAACCAACCTGTCTATGGCGATGATGCAAAAATTTATGGCTCTCAATCACAGTCTGATATAGATACCGACCGAATAACAACAGATTTTCTTGCTGATTTTCGCGATCGCACAGCACCAACCCTTTCTGAAGATGCACTTACTGATTTACCTGAAGGTGATAATAAAACAATTGGAGACTCATTAGGTAGTTCCACAACTGAATATTCTCTATCAAGTGTAACAATAGGATCAGATCAAAAATTAAATGTTGAAGGTCCTGTTACTATGGTAGTTACAGGTGATGTAATTATTAATGGTAGAATTACCATTGAGGAAACAGGAAGTCTTTTATTATATGTTGGAGGCGATTTTGATTTTGCCGGTTTAGCAAATAAAAATTTAACCAACGATTCTACAAAATTTTTAGTATTTGGCACAGACACAACTAACGGCAATAAAGTATTTACTGTAAATAATTCTTCTTCAATCGCCGCAGGTATTTATGCTCCAAACGCAATAATAAGATTTATCGGTGATGGCGGTAGTACTCCATCTGATGATGACGACACCGACGACACCGACGACACTGACGACACAGACGACACTGACGATACAGATGACACTGATGATACCGACGATACAGATGACACCGATGATACGACGGATGATACCGATACCACCGATGACGGTAAAGATGACGACGGCAAAGACGACGATGGTAAAGACGACGACGGTAAAGACGATGACGGCAAAGACGATACCACCGACGATGGTAAAGACGACGACGGCAAAGATGATACCACCGACGATGGTAAAGACGACGACGGTAAAGACGATGACGGCAAAGATGATACCACCGACGATGGTAAAGACGACGACGGTAAAGACGATGACGGCAAAGATGATACCACC
>JAJFLR010000087.1 GCA_021772565.1 Opitutales bacterium
TTCGATATTTTGTGCTACTTTTCATTTCACTTAACGGGTGATTGTTTGCGTTATCATTAAATGGCTTTCTAGCCTTTTATTTATCACCCGTTAAGTCTTTTTTTATCTTTTTTTATTTTCCTTATCGCTCAACTCAGGTAATACTAAAATTTAGTTGCTGTTAAAGCAATCAGGCCTTCGTATCCACTGTTAAATTCAGCAGGAAATGATCGTAATGTTATATCATTAAATGATAAATTTTTCAGAGTTTCAGCAATAAATACTTCATTCACTGAATATGCTGGAAAGTTCAGCTCTCCAACTTTGTAACTTGTTGCATTCTTCAACAAGCACATAACTAGTAATCCACTTTTTTTCAATAATGAGCTAAAATTTTTAACTGCTTTTAGAAAATCCTCTTTATTATTTGTTATCGATTCCGGACAAAAATTGACTGATAGCACATCAAATTCATCAAAAGATTTAGGAAACAAAGGATCCTCATTAAATAAATCACAGGGTACAATATCATTGATTTTATTGCGCAGTAAATTTTTTCGTATTTCAATGCTTTCTTTGGATGCGTCTATTTTTTCTAAGCCAAGAACATGCTCGATATAAATATCCCAATTTGATGTTAAAGGATCATTATTGATCCACTTTCTGATCTCATCTCGATTGGTATCTAGATATTCGGAGAAAATTATTTCACCGACACTGCTGCACGCACTAATCAGCTGATAGATAGTTGGTCCACCTCCTACTTCCAGTAATCGTTTTCCGCGACAATCAATGGTGTTATAGACTTCATGTAGAAATTGTAGCAGAAAGTGATTCTCTAAATCTATGTTAGCGTAGTATTCTTTAAAATACTCCGAGGGAAGAAACTTCTTAAAATCTTTAGTTACGGCCATATTATATTTATATGTTAATTTCCATATGATAATTAATTAAATCCCTAGTTAGCTTTTCTATTACCTTTGAATTATTAATCATTCAAATAAGTGGACCCATTAATCATACTAGTGAAGTGAGTCATAAATTGAACACCGTCTTCAACAGAATTTTTACCACGGCTTACACTATTTTCCATTGATTTACGCAACATTTCAAGTAGCTCTTTTCCAGAGTATTCCAGATAACCCAAAACATCATTAACGGTTTCTACTTCTAATGAGTGAGTAATTCTATACCCATTGCTATTTGATGAATCCAGTGATATATGAACTGCATTTGTATCACCAAATAGATTATGATAATCCCCTAAAATTTCCTGGTATGCTCCAACCAAAAAGAATCCGATGTAATAGGGATCATCGTTGCGTGGACTGTGTAATGAAATTGTATCACTTAAACCTTCAGTAGATAAATAACGGTCAAATCGTCCATCAGAGTCACAAGTAAGATCTGCTATAATGCAACTGTGATCCGGCTTCTCATTCAATCGATGAATCGGCATAATTGGGAAAATCTGATCAATTGCCCAGCAATCAGGCAAAGACTGAAACATTGAAAAATTAAGAATATATGTCGGCGCTAGTTTCTTTTTAAGTTGATCAAATTCGCTATAATTCAAATTATATTGCCTTGCGATATCCCAAATCTTACGCAGTGTCTCCCAGTACAAAGTTTCAAATTCAGAACGTTCTTTAAGCGAAACATTTCCCATTCTAAATCCGTCAATGGCTGCTTTATATAAGTATACTATATCGTGATAAAAACTACGGCAATTTTTGTGTGTCAATTCGCTGTTAATAGCTCTTAAATCCAAAAGAAGTGTAAACTGAGGATCTATTTTAGCAGGAAGAACATGGCACTCAGATTGCAGGTAATTGATAGCATTTGTAATGAGTACACTATAATGTGCTGTTAACGCTCTTCCAGATTCTGAGATTAAGTGTGGCTCTGGTATACTTTCACTCTCACAGATCGTCTTCATCGCATAAACAATATCTTCGGCATACTCATCTATTGTATAATTTACAGTGAAATCGCTGTTATTATTTGAACCTTCATAATTTATTCCAAGTCCACCGCCAACATCGACGTATTCTAAATTGGCACAATCCTTTCGCAGTACAGCATAGATTCTCGCTATTTCGGTCATAGCCTCTTTAATAAATTGAATATTCGGAATTTGACTGCCTATATGAAAGTGTAATAAGCTAAATTGATCGAGCAAATCGTTTTCACGGAGTAAATCGATCGCGTGAACAACTTCGCTGATTTTCAAACCAAATTTGGATTGTTCGCCACTAGACTCTGCCCAACGACCATTACTACGAGTAGATAAATTAACGCGAATCCCGATTTTTGGAAATACATTTATCGACTTCGCAATATTAATTATCCTCTTAACCTCAGAAATTTTTTCTATCACCAGCACAACTTCTTTGCCAATTCCTTTACCACAGATAGCAGTTTTGATATAATTATCATCCTTGTAACCATTACAGATTAACAATATGTTTTCAGACGCTAGTGCTAACGCTGCAACTAATTCGCTTTTAGAACCGACCTCGAGTCCTAAATTAAATTGACTGCCATTTTTAATCATAGCTTCGACTACCAATCGATGTTGATTGACCTTAATAGGATAAACAGGACAGTAATTTCCTGAATAATTATGGATCAATTTAGCTCTCTCAAATGATTTCGTTAGTTTCTCAATACGGTCCGAAAGTATGTCCATAAACCGAATAAGAACTGGTGGGTTAATATTTCGCTTCGCTAAATCGTCTACTAGTATTTTTAAATCGATCTGGTGCTTTGAGTTAGCTTTTGGACTCACACTTACGTTACCAGCATCATTGATCGTATAGTAACCTTCACTCCATTGTTTCGTTCGATACATCTCTGCAGCCCGCTCAATGGTCCAGTCGTTTTTATTTGAAGAATCAGTCATGAATTAGTAATAGTGCGACAAATGATGAAATACATCCTTACGTCAAGGTAAATAGTTTTTAATAATTATTACATCTCTAATTGTAGCTGGAAAGGTAGTAAAAGTTTATGTAATGAAACACCCGTGGCAAGCCACGGGGTATCAAAGATAAATATTTCCCTACCATAGTTTGAGGCGAAAGCCTCTTTGGAGTGCAGCGGCTTTCGACAATCGCTCAGTCCAAGACGAGTCATCACTACCCGGCTACCATTTTTAATGCTGAATTTCTTGCTCTGTTGAGAAGATATTCTGTGATAAGAACCTAAATGTAAACCTGCGGTTTTCAAACTTTCCCTTCCAGTCCCCTCCCCGTGGCAAGTCACGGGGAATTACAAGTTAATAGAACAATATAGTATTACCCTGTATCTGGAAAAAAGTTTTACGCGAAGTAAAGTGTAAATTATTTGTGAAACATGGACTGCGGGTTATAGCATCTGCCATAATAAATTGGTAGATGTCGTTTTCAACTCGGTACCAAAATAACAGAAAATTTTGGTGTACGAGTTAAACTACAATTGACGAATAGTCAGTCAGATAGATTGCCGCGCCATCTTGCAGAAGGCTCGCAATGACAATAATATATAAATTGTCTTCGCGAGGAGCGGAGCGACGTGGCGATCCATGTTTGTTTTTTGTTTTAATCTAAACATTTATGACAGACCCATAATTGAAGATTTGTTTCGGAAATTTATTTTGGCAGATGCTATAATCCAATCAAAATTTAAAAAAATTGCATTCAATCTATATTATTTTCAATTATTCTCCCAAATTAAAATACTACGCTTTAAGTTGTTATATCTAAATTATGCAAAATCTCCAAAGAACACCCCTTTTTGATTTCCATAAAAAAATGGACGCAAAAATAGTCCCATTTGCCGGCTGGGAAATGCCAGTGCAATACACCAGTATAATCGAAGAACATTTAGCGGTGCGTAATGCTGCCGGCTTATTTGATGTGAGCCATATGGGCGAAGTTTCGGTAACCGGACCAGATGCAGAAAAATTTCTAAATTACCTGGTCACAAATGATGTCGCAAAATTACCTATCGGAAAAGCACTCTACACAGTGATGTGTTATAACAATGGAGGTGTCGTCGATGATCTTATTATTTACCGTTTGGAAGATGATAATTTTTTTATCTGTATTAACGCCGGCTGCTCAGAAAAAGATGTTGAATGGTTTTTCAAACATTCGACAAATTTTGACTGCGAAGTTAAAAACTTATCTGACAACTATGCACAAATTGCCATTCAAGGCCCAAAGGCGATTCCTATTGTATCGACTGTCTTGGAAAAAGAAGTTGAACAGATTAAAAAATTTCAAATCCGAGAAATTAACATCGAAAATAAATCTGCTTATATAAGTAGAACAGGATATACTGGTGAAGATGGTTTTGAAATTTATTGTGATCCGGATATCGTTGAATCATTGTCAGAGAAAATTCTGGAATCCGGAAAAGAAGACGGAATAAAACTATGTGGATTAGCAGCTCGAGATAGCTTAAGGCTAGAAGCCGGATTTACACTCTACGGCCATGAAATAAGTGAATCAATTTCCCCACTTCAGGCAGGATTAGGATGGGTTGTAAAATTAAATAAAGAATCTGCCTTTATTGGCCAGGATGCACTGCTACAAGAAAAGGAACAAGGAATAAAACGGAAAATTTTTTATTACATATTAAATGACAAACGCATTGCCAGGCAAGATACCGATATCTTGCAGGAGGGTGAAGTTGTCGGAAAAGTGGTTTCGGGAACTTTTTCTCCGGTAATAAAAAAACCGATTGGATCTGCGTTAGTTAAAACAGAAGGTGTTAATATGAGCAAACTGTATGTCGAGTTGAGAAAGAATCAAATTTTTCTTGAACCGACAAAACCACCACTCCATAAATTAATTTAAATAATATAATAATTTTAAAAATGAGTAATATACCTGAAAATTTAAAATATACTAAAGAACATGAGTGGATCCGTGTTAAAGACAATGATACCGCAATTATAGGAATTACTGATTATGCTCAGGAAAATTTAGGTGATGTCACTTTTGTTGAACTACCGGAAGTTGATCAAAGTTTTGATATCGGTGAGTCATTCGGTGTTGTCGAATCAGTTAAAACAGCAAGTGACTTATACTTACCTGTTAGTGGTTCTATAGTTGAAATTAATCAATCAATAGAAGATACACCTGAAAACATAAATACAGATCCATATGGTGATGGCTGGTTAATAAAAATTAAAATTAGTAATCTTACTGACTTGGAAAATTTACTGAGTGCATCCGATTACCAAAAAATTATTTAACTACATATTATCTAATAATTATGGGGAGTTAATAATTCTCAAACAATAGTATTTAAGCCACAGATGAAACACTACTGAGAAACTCGTTATATCTATTATGTTTATACTCCCTATTTACATCTGTGTTTTATCTGTGGCTTAAAAATATTACAATTCGATATGAAGTACAATTATCTATTCGACGTAGATAGTTACAAAATAATTTAATTTGACTGATCCATTACCTATCATTCCTTTTACTAAACCGGCAAACGGCTCAGTCATTTTGCCTGGTTCAAAAAGTATTACCAATAGAGCTCTTATTCTTGCGGCTCTTTGTAAGAAATCGGAAAATCCGATTGTTATAGAAAACGCACTCTTTAGTCGTGATACAAAAATCATGATAACGGCCTTGAAAAGTTTAGGGTTCAGTATTGAAGATTATCCTGAAGACAAATCTATAAAAGTTAATAGTTTAGATGGAGATATTCCCATTAACAAAGCAAAATTAAATGTGGGTAATGCCGGCACAGCTGCTCGATTTCTAACCGCTTTCCTCAGCCTTAAAACTGGTGGAGAATATTTTCTCGATGGTGACGAAGCAATGCACAAACGTCCGATAAAGCCATTATTGGATGCCCTCGAATCTATAGGGGCAGCTGAGATTATTTATCATGGTGAAAATGGGTATTTTCCTTTCACAATGAAAACAAAAGGAATTCAGGGCGGGTCAGTCGATATAGATATTTCATTAAGCAGTCAGTTTCTTTCTGCGCTTTTACTGATAAGCCATAAAACTAAAAATGACCTTAATATAAATATTACCAGAAAAATTATCTCCAAGCCTTTTATTGATATGACTGTTTTAATGCTAAAATTATTTGGTATCGAAAATTCCGTCAATTGCCATTCAGACAACAAAAAATTTCAGATCACCCCCCACCCTGCACATCAACCAAATAACAGAATTTTTCCAGTTGATAGTGATGCGACAGCTGCATCATATTTTGCCGCACTGCCAATAATAACAAACGGCGAAATTCAACTTGATGGAATATCACTGACTCCAGAATTTTGCAGAATGCAAGGAGATTCGCAATTTATCAACCTACTTGCAACTAAACAATTAATTGAAATTGAACATAAGTATAAAAATATAGTTATTAAAAAAGGTTCTATAAAAAACGGATTCAGAGAAGATTTTAATGCTTTTTCGGATACATTTCTAACGATTGCAGCAATTGCATTATTATTAGAATGTGAAACCATTATTTCAGGAATTGAACATACGCGAAATCAGGAAACTGATCGAATGAAAGCTGTGGCAACAGAATTAGGAAAACTTGTTGGAGAAAAGAATATTTCAGAAGAGAAATCCAGTATTCAAATAAGGCCCGATGTAAATGAGTTAAAACATAGAGCTGAAAAAGCCCGTGAAAACAATACACTTCTGTCCATCGATACATACGAAGATCACCGCATCGCCATGAGCTTTGCAATCCTTGGTAGTTATGATTTGCTTGAGGACGGTAAGCCTTGGCTGCAAATAAATGATCCTACATGTTGTCGCAAAACTTTCCCAAATTTTTTTGATGAACTTGAAAAGCTAAGAGTAGATTCAAATTTTATTAGCCACGGATTAAACACAGATTGAACACGGATTTATTTTTTAATAATTATTTATCACTTTTATATAGAAATCACATTTGAATTGTTTTCATTTTAATATTTTTTATAGATTCATCATTAACTCATTGAATGACTTTTCATCTATATTTAGAAAATCTGTGTTTAATTCGTGTTTAATCTGTGGCCAAAAAATATTACTAAATAATCCTATATGAAAACATTAAATTTTATAATTGCTTCTGTTGACGGGGGTGCTGCATCCGGTAAATCCAGCACATCTACAGGTGTATCAGAAAAATTAAATTTGCTGCATGTCGACACCGGCTCTCATTACCGAACGATTACTCATATTTTATTAAATGCAGGTCTTGATCCCAGTGACACCGACAAAATAAAAAATTGCTTGGAACAAACTTCTCTAACTGTTTCTATTAATAACTTAAAAGCAGTCATTAGTATCAATGGAAAATCATTTACCAACAGCGATCTAAAGAGTCAAAAAGTAAATGAAAATGTTGCACAGTTCGCTGCTCTACCTGATGTCAGAAATTTTCTAAAAAATTATCAACGCAGTTTGCCTGATGTCGCTAAAATTAATAATTTCAATGGAATTATTATGGAGGGCAGAGATATTGGATCAATTATATTTCCAAACGCTGATTTTAAATTTTTTTTAGAAGCTGATGAAATATCAAGAACTAACCGTCGTGTTAAAGAAGGACAAAGTGACTCCATTTCCAATAGAGACAAAATTGATTCCGAACGAAAAACTGCTCCTTTAGTAAAACCTCAAGGAGCCATAGTTATTGATAATTCAACATTAACTTTAGAGGAAGTCATTCATGAAATTTGTGGGATCATAGAAAACCAGAGCAATCAGCAAGAATCATGAAACGAGGTGAGAGTTACTTTTATACAATAACGCGCGCTGTTTCTCGTAGTTATTATGAAGGTATCCATAAAGCAGAGTTTTTTGGTTTAGAGAATATCCCAAAGTCCGGTGCATTCATAATTGCTTCCAATCATGCCAGTTTTTTGGACCCACCACTAGTCGGTCATCGTGTACCTCGTCAGATTTATTATTTTGCCAGACGAACATTAATGAAAAATGCACTCGTCTCGCTTATGCTCCCCCACCTCAATACAATTTTAGTCGATCGTGATTCAGCTGATATTGGCGCACTAAAAAAAGTTTTTTCTGTATTAAAAAAAGGCCACGGTCTTTTGTTTTTTCCTGAAGGTACACGGACGAAGGATGGCAATCTACAAATTTTCAAAGAAGGTGTCGGCATGGTTGCCTGCCGCTCACAAGCAACCGTTATACCGACAAAGTTATTTGGCACCTACAAAACATTTAGTCGCTATCATTCAGTTCCCGACTTTGATTCTAGATTGAAAGTTGTTTATGGCAAACCAATCCCTTACGATGAATATGAACCAGGCAAGAATACGGAAAACCGATATGCAATGGCTTCAAATATTATTTACCAAAAGGTAAAAGAAATCGAAGATCCCAACTTAGAAATTCTGTAATTGCTGAGTTTTGAACTTACAAATTCTTTGGACGACAAAATTTTTCGTTATTTCCGTACCGAGTTGGAAACGACATCTACAAATCTCTAATAACAGATGCTACATGCCTGTAAGGCAGATCTATAGCATCTGCCAAAATAAATTGGCAGATGTCGTTTTCAACTCGGTACGGAAAAGAAATTTAAAAAAAAGAAAAAAAGTCATGGATCGCCACGTCGCGCTGCTCCTCGCGATGACAAAGTAGAAATCTAATTGTCATTGCGAGCTCTGCGAAAGCAGAGTGTGGCAATCTATCTGACTCACGTCTATTGATTGAATACACTGATTTATTTCCGTACCGAGTTGGAAACGACATCTACAAATCTCTAATAACAGATGCTACATGCCTGTAAGGCAGATCTAAACCAGCCCAGGGGTTACTGCCCTTGGGAATAATAGTTAAAAATAAACGAGCCCTGAAAGGGTGAAATAGTATCTCATGTGCCAAAGCTGATTTGAGGATAAATTTTTGCGAGGGATTGTCACTCACGTGAATAATTTCATCACCCCGTTGGGGCTTGTAAATTAAATTTATAATATTCCCAGAGCTGTACTCTGGGCTAGTATAGATAAACCCTTCGGGCTATGGAAATATTTATCATTTAGATAATCTACAAATATCTGTTTTATTTGTTGATAAAGCATCAAAACAAAGTAAACAGATAATCAACAGATTAACAAAATACTCGCTGGGATCACAGAGTCTGGCAGTGTTGACGAGCGTGCTGGGACAAACAGCGATTGGAGATGCTGCCATCAGACCGCTAACCCTTGATGTTTTTACCAACGGCTCCACTATTAACATTCTGGGGACTGGAACTCATGGGCCGGGTTTTGTTGTGCAAGACCTGTCAGACTCATCGAATCCGAATGATCAACTCTATACGAGATTGACAAATGGCACAACTCTGTTTTTGTATGGCCACAACGGGGCTGCGGTTGCTTTTGAAGGTTATACCAGTGGTTACAGAGCATTGAAATACTATGCGGTCGGTGACTCTGTTAGTTCGCTTGGGTCATTCGATTACGGGGTCCTGCATGCTACTAATGGCAGTGCTCTCGCTCCTGACTGGGTTGTCGACCGACCGAACGGTGCCATTGGATTCCGTAATGGTGATGGCGAATTTGGTTTTTTCCACGTGTCCTGGGTCGCTGCCTCTCGTACTCTGACGTTCTTGGGCTCCGGGTTTTATGATGACACCCCGGGGACCGCGATAACTGTCACTGCTGCCGTCCCCGAACCGTCCGAATACGCCGCGGCTCTCGGCCTCGGTGCTCTCGGGCTCGCATACTATCGCCGCCGTCCCGGTAATAAAATTCGCATGAAAAATTAATATATTGAAATCATTTATTTGATATCAAGACCCCGGCTTATTAAAAGGCCGGGATTTTTTTTTTAATTTCAGAAATTATATTTAGTGATTATTATGTATTCTATGATTCTTTTGTAGGGCCTTTGCTTGGAGGCTGTTGAAAAACAGCAAGACTACGCAATTGTCATTGCAAGTAGCGAAGCGCCGTGGCAATCCAGACCGTGGAATCCTGATAGATTGCCGCGCCAGCATGCTGATGGCTCGCAATGACAATAGTGTACAATACCTTTTTGCTATTTTTCAACAGCCTCCTTGCAAAGAGCCGCTTTTGTTCCAAACCTGTATTCCGTTATTTGGCATCGAGCGAGCTCGAGCCCTACATCAGAGCTTTTTCGTTATTATAGCATCTGCTATTAGAAAATTCCGAAATAAATCAGTGTATACAATGAATAGACGTAATTCAGATAGATTGCCACACTCTGCTTTGGCAGAGCTCGCAATGACAATTTAGGTTTTTACTTTGTCATCGCGAGGAGCAGCGCGACGTGGCGATCCATGACTTTATTAGTCAAAACTTTTACGAAATGCTAAACGACTTTGTTTTAATATGCTGCTAAACATAATTGTTACAGAACATTCTATCTATTTCGGTACCGAGTTGAAAATGACATCTACCAATTTCTTATGGCAGATGCTATAAAACAAAACCAATTATGGTAATTGAAATAGAATTATTGTTGATGTGGATTTGATTACTTTAGTACTAACAAATTTTGAATTGAAAATAGAGTCATTATGAACATTCTGCGTCGTTATCAAAAATTAAAATATAACCACAGATGCTTAATAATAAACTATCCTCTTTTATGCTACCCATCATTGTTTTATGCGCTGGTGTAGCAGCACTTTCATGGGAATTATTATGGCAACATTATACTTCTTTAGCGTTGGGAGTTTCAGCTGCAGGTACTGCTATAACTTTAGCAATAACTATGGCAGGTATGACACTTGGGTCACTTTTAGCCGGCAAATTTCTCAACAGAAAAAATATCGAGAAACCTCTGTATCTCTATGGTGTATTTGAGCTTATTATCGGATTTTCCGGATTACTGCTACCATCCGGATTTAAATTAATCTCAAAACTCGATTCACAAATCTATCAGGCGACACCGTTACTTGCACCCATTACTTTTATCGTTAGTGTAATTATAATGCTAATTATTCCTGCATTGGCTATGGGAGCTACCATTCCGGTACTGGGACTTGTTTCAAAAAAATATGGCATAACCCTTTCACGCCTTTATGCATTTAATACTGGTGGAGCTGCATTGGGTATTTGTCTTTTAGCGTTTTTCTTTTTGCCAAATTTTGGTGTCACTGCTTCTTTATTATTTGTTGCAATGATAAATATTTCTGTAGCCGGAATTGCATTTTTGCTACCGGGCATTCTTAAAAATTCTGAAACTAGTATTACACATCAGGATGAAAATTTAATTCCAGAATCAATTGGCTGTTCTGATAATTTTTTTAAAACTGCAGTGTTCCTAACCGGTTTTGTTACATTCACCTTAGAGGTTGTATGGTTTAGATCGATACGTGCTGCGTTCACGAGTACTACTGACGTCTTCGCTATAATTTTATTTACTGTCCTGATAAGCTTAGCAATCGGCGCCGCATTATCACACTATACACAGCGTATTAAAATTTCGCTGCCAGCCATCATCAGTGCAGCCGGTATTTCAATCTTAATAGCCACACCCTTTGTTGAAAGAATAGATCTATTTGCAAAATTTCCCGGTAACTATTGGTTGCGAATTTCTCAATGGCTTGGTCTCACAGCAGCGATAATGGGAATACCCTTCACTGTAATTGGCATTGTCTTACCCAGAATTCTTGATCAATTAAATTCGCCGAGACAATGGGCATTGATGTATGGCATAAATACAATTGGTGCTGTTGTTGGATCAATTTCTGCAGCATGGATATTTCTGCAAACCATCGGATCAAGTCAAACGGCATGGCTGGCAGGATCATTGTTAGTTATATTTGGTGTATTCTATTCTCGAGAAAATAACCAGCGCTTCATAATATCTTCAATCCTAGGAATATTATCGTTAGCTATAGCTATCGGATTTTATTCTGGTGTAGGAAAAACAAGAGTGCAAGGTCGCCCTGTTCGCGACTCGAAACATACACTTATCGAAATCCACGAAGGTGTTGATGTAACTTCGTCGGTAGTCGATATTGAAAAAGGTAGAATATTGTTAATCGATGGCTTCTCGACAACCGGTGAACTAGCTAATGCTAAATATATGGATTGGATGGGAAGATTGCCGATGTTACTTCATCCTGATCCTCAAAATGCTTTAGTAATCTGTTTTGGTACCGGTCAAACTGCTCATGGTGTGCGAGATGAAAATCCAAAAAAACTAGATATTGTCGATATCAATCCTCACGTTTTTGAAATGTCGCATCATTTTGAAACAAATAAGGAAGTATTAAAAGACCAACGTGTTAGAAAAATTTTAATGGATGGACGTGCCTGGTTAAGACGCACTAATGAAAAATATGACGTTATTACGTTAGAACCAATGCCCCCTAATTTTGCCGGGACGAATGCTCTTTATTCAAAAGAATTTTATGAAACAATGGCTACACGTCTGAATGAGGGTGGAATAGCGGCGCAGTGGTTGCCATTTCATATTGTATCACCGGAACATTCAGTCTATATTGCAGCAGCATTTCAATCAGTTTTTGAAGAATCAATTTTATGGATAGAACCTCAGGCACGAACGGGTATTTTGATGGGGAGAAAAGGTAAAGGTGATAAAACGTTTGGTGTAGACTGGCCTGGATTTGACCGTTTGGAAAGAAAACGATTATTGTCAAAAGAACAGACAGTTGCATCTGTTTTATTAAATCCTGAGGAATTTAAAATGTTTGCTGCTATTGGCTATCCCGTTACCGATGACAATCAAGTTCTGGCCTACGGTACCGGCAGAATAAATCGATACGCTCTTAAAAGAAGTCAAACAACTGAACTTAATTTTAAATTGATTGAGAAAGTTAAGTCTGGGGAGTGGAAGTGAAATTTTTATAATAGATAGTTTAAAATCGATTTATTATAACCTATAAATAAAATTAGCGGCAAATCTTTATAATTTTAATAATTATGCTCAATTAGTGGATATCTCTCAGATTGTGCATCTTGATAATACACATGGATATTCGAATCCAAATATCTAACTGAGACTCTCAAATACACTTTTAAATTTTATTAGATCTCTTAAGATATTGTAGAATTCTAAATTTTGAATCCAGTCAAACCCCTATATAACAACAATTTATTAGTTACTTGAATTTCATTAATTACATATTGGAGCCATTAGCATTAATTGATTTAATATTTTTTGTGAAAGTAGTCTTTACAAATTATTAATAAATCAGTTTCCTAATTGAATTATTTTATAATATAAACGTTCTCTCATATTTCTATAAAATCCTACAATGAAATTTAGCGGTTCAGTTTTATTTCTCACTTTCTTCCTAACCTCTTCTGGTATTTGGGCGGGTGTCCTTGGTGATGTTGATAATAATGGAATTGTTGCAATGGATGACGCTCGATTCCTTGCCCGTTATTTAGTAAATGAGGAAATTACTCTTCCATCTGTTGAAAATGCTGATGCAACTCAAGATGGAGAAATTACACTGGATGACGCATTCACTATTGCCAAACAAGTAAGTGGCCAATCTCGTATTGTCGTCGCTTCAACACAATATGGTGATGGAAGAAATTTACGTATTGGTGAGCTTATACGTGTTGAAGTATTTGAACACTTCTATCCTTTAAAAATAACTGGGGGTACTATTCAGATAGAATCAACATCGACTGATTTTGATTCAGGAATTTTACCGCTGACTTTTGAAGAATCTGGCAGATCTCTCTATTATAACTGGGATACTGTTGGGCTTGCTAAAGCCAACGATTATGCAATCACCATAAATTTAATAACTGCTAGTGGTAATAGCATCTCATCGAAATCAAATAATGTCCTACCTGCAACAAGCAATCAAGCAGCCGTTACTCCTGATTTGACTGTTTCACTTGGTACACGATTTTACCAACCACAATTTTTGGAAGATGTCATTGATGCTTCAGCACCAACGCCGGGTATTCCACTAGAATTTAGAAGAGTCTTCCCTCACGACCCAGCAAATTATCCATACATGGGTCCATTAGGCAGAGGTTGGACTCATAATTGGGATTTGAAACTTGAAGAACAGACAGATGGAAAAATATTTCTTTTCGACCCAACCCGTGTTAATAGAATTTTTAAAAGTAACTTTGATGGTTCATACAACTCGATGCCCGGTGATTATGGCAAACTCAGTCGTGATCCTAACGGATCTTTTTATTTACGAGAAAAAGGCGGAACGATCTATCATTTTTTGAGCAACCTCAAATTTGATTTTATAGAAGATCGAAACGGAAATCGAATTACTGCCACATACAATGGAGACCACTTAGATAAACTCACACACTCTTCAGGTTCTTCCTTTGAAATGCAATATGATGATAACGGATTTTTATCAAAGCTAATCGATCATGCTAATCGTGAGACCAAATACACGATTGAAAGTCTCTCACCATTAGCAATTATAAATTTTCTGATAATTTCAAATCTTCCACCTAGTCTGGAAACATATGTACTTAAAAATGTAACGAATCCTTTAAATTTTACGACATACTATGATTACACGTTTGGATTACCTTCTCCAATTACACGGTATCGGCTTAGAGCTATCAGATATCCTGATGATACCTATCGCCACTATTTTTTTGATGAATTTTCACGTTTGACTAAGCAGACTGGAACTTGGGGTGCAAACCCTGTATTTTACGAATACGATAATGAAATTAATCAGACAATAATCCGAGATGCAGTTGGTGCTGAAACTAGTATATCATTCAATTCTTTAAATCGTCCTATTAAAATTAAAGAATCAGATGATAGCATTTTTAATTTTTCTTATGATGCTCAAGGAAACCTCAAAAACAGATCAAACTCTCATAATCAATCGACAACTTATGAATATGATGATTTTGGGAATATTACAAAAATTACGAGTCCTCTTTCCGATAGAATTACGCTCGGATACGAAAGTAAATACAATAAAATAATTTGGATTCGCGATCAATTGGGCAATAAGACTTCCTTTCACCATGACAATATGGGTAATCCAGAACTAACAATTTTTCCTAACGACACAAAACAAAAAGCAGAGTATGATCACCAAGGTAACCTTACTGCTACAATAAACGGAAACCAGCATAAAACAACTTTTGTTTATAATAATATTGGTCAAATAACAAGTGAGACGAACCCATTGAATCAAACTATCAAATATACATATGAACAAAATAATGGTTTGAAGAGCGTAATCAATGCACGAGAGGTAAATGTAATCACTTACTCTAGAGATACTCTCGGTAGGATTATCCAGACAACTTACCCTGATGACAGTTTTGAGAGCTACGATTACAATAATGTAGGAAAAATTATTTCGATTACAAATCGTAGAGAGCAGAGGATTGATTACCATTATGATATTACAGGTAAATTGTCAGAAAAAGTTTACAAAGATGGAAGGAAATATATTTATAACTATGAGCATAGAGGATTACTTAGTCGAGTCGATCTAGTGGAAAATGGTGAAACAATTTTAGATGCTTATTATGAATATGACCTCAATCGACGTGTAACACTTTACCGCACTGCAGGGATAAATCCTGGAGAAACATTTGATGTTTCTTATGGTTATGATAATAATGGCAATCGTAATATTTTAGTCTATCCTGATGGGTATTTGATCAAGTTTCAATATGATGCGATCAACAGACCCACCAAAATTTTAGATAGTAAAGGTAACATAATTGTTGAATACGTTCGTGATGCTGCCGGTCGACCAATTAGAAAAAACTACCTAAATGGCTCTTATACAATTTACAATTACAATGTGAATGGATATATAACAGAAGTATCAAACTATAAACCTGATAATAGTGTGATTTCGAGTTTTAGCTATGATTATAATAACGCTGGTTTACGTTCTTCAGTATCGACAGCTCAAGGACGAATTGATTATACGTATGATGATTCAAATCAGCTAATTTCTGCCATCTCTTCATATTCTGATGACGAGAGTTATCTATATGACGATGCTGGGAATTTGACTGAATCAGTAATTGGAAACTCCACAATAAACTTTGAGACAAATTCACTAGATCAATATATTACTTCTGGAGAAGTAGCAGTAAACTACGATAATAGTGGAAATCTGTCCTCATTTTCAGATGGCAACAATGCCAATACATACCAATGGGATGAAGAAAATCGTTTGATTAATGCTATATTCAATGGAAATAATGTGTCCTTTCATTACGACAATAGAGGCAGATTATATTCACGAGCAACTAGTAAATCTACATGGATATATATATGGGACAATGATTCTTTGCTTGCAATAATAGATAAGGACTCTCGCCAAGTATCAAGAATTCTATATGGGACAGATACTAATGAAAAGATCGCTTTACAAACTCAAGAAGCCACTTATTGGTACTTCCATGATGCTCTTGGTAGTGTTGTAAATAAGCAAAAGGGAAACGAGGAGGATGTAGATTCGTCACCTTATACATCATTTGGAGACACTAGAGTTGATCAAACGATTAAATATTTTGGATTCACTGGATTACTATACGACACTGATCTAAAATTATATTATGCTAGGAATCGCTGGTATTCTCCAAAGATGATGACGTTTCTATCGATAGACCCTATTGGAACAAGTGGGAGTATTAATTTATATTCCTACGCATCTAATGACCCAGTTAATATGGTTGATCCATTGGGGCTTGCGGCTTTCGGATATTCCTTCGACTTAGAAGTATTGCAGGATCTGGCAAACAGAGAAAACGAAATGGGTTCAGGTAGATTTTCAAGAAAGTATGGGACTTGGGTAGGTAGTGAAATAACATTATTTGATGGTAATCATAACGTTAATTTAAATGGAAATAATGTTGATTTAAGATGGTTAATTCAAGGATATACAACTGGAAGCAAGGCATTTTCATTCTACAACTTAATTAAATTGGGTGGCGGCTACGTCTATGAAATTCAAAAAGCTGTACAAGGATCTCGGTCAACTAGTGAAAATTGGAAAACGAACTTTGATAGCTTTTACTTAGGATGGTACTGGCGTTTGGCTGGAAACAATCTTTCTGATTTTGCTGCAGCATTTGGATTGTGTCCTACATTTATACAAACAAAATCTAAGAATAAGACATACACACTTAGTGGTTCAGATAGTGAGCTGCATTGCAATATTGTAACACCTCCACATCTTTCACTACTTAGGTCTGATATTCCAATATATGGATATGCAGGAGGGGGATCATTTGAATCATATAAAGTAGAATTTGGAACAGGAATTTCACCAGAAAATTGGAAAGTAATTAAGGAATCCAATACATCTGAAATGAATCCGCCTTCATTCACAGACATATCTTGGATGCAAGGAGATTTGGATCTTCGTGGCAATCTGGCAACATGGAACGTTGGGTTAAGAAACTGGGAACATCTTCCTTGGCACCGTTATGAAGATGAAATTGATCTAAATGGAATCTATACTCTTCGTTTAGTTGTGGAAGGGAAAAATGGAGAACGATCTGAAGACACGGTTGTTGTTGAAGTCGGCCGTGTCATTGCACAATGTCTATCAGGAATAGCTGAGAGTGCAGACAAAGTAGTAACGATGCATTTTTCTGAACAATCAATCCAAGATGCTTTTCGCGTTTACACAATTATTCCTGTTTCAGGAATTGATGACATTGATGAACCAAAACCGCCGAGGAAAAGTTCTTATCTGACAGAAGTCTATCGCATAAGAGAACCTGGAGACCGATTCATTAAAGATGTACGCATAGAGATCGTTATGCCTGAATCAGATTCTAGAAACCCATTACACAATGGGTTATGTCAATATAATCCAAAAAAAGATACATGGGACTGGCTTCAAACAGCATATGATTCTGAAAATGGCAGTTATTCGGCAGTAATAAATTCTTTGCCTGAAAAGAAGGCTTGGTATGTTCTTGCTTCGCATTCATCAAAAAAGAAATCAATCAAGTTAGAGTCTAAGCAAACGCCGCAGAAAGATGAAGCTATTGCGATAAGGAAAGGAGTTCTATTCGAGAATACTTTTGAAAAGAATACAGGAACATTCAAACGCGGTGATCGTTATGTTGGAGCAGAAATAAAAAGAAATAATACAGAGACAATCGATGAAAGCTATTGCCTTGAAGTAGTAAATGAATCTTTTGGAGGAAACTTTTCTACTACAGTATTTGACAAGCCGTTTGATCTTGGAAGCTATAACGTATTAAATCTCGATTATAAAATTGGTCTGGGAATCAAGACTGATATTTATATGAAGGTTGCTGGTCGCTGGTACCGGTTGAAATTTACCGGTGAGAATATTGATTTTAAAAACAAGGATGTTAATATCACCAATATCGGTGTAGTAGAAGGAGTCATTCAAGATAATGAATGGCAGACAATTGGAATTGATCTCGCTCATTATCTGTCCATGCATACTCGAGAAACATTGGTTGAGAAAATAGTTTTAGCAGATTGGAGGGTTGGTGGTTACATGAAACTCGAGTTTGGTGATAATCCGAGAAACGCAGCCTATTATTTAGATAATGTTACACTATCCGGTGGTGGAGATTCGGAGACTGTTGAAACAAACGGAATAATCGATAACTTTGATACATTATCGGCAATGAACCTTTTGGATGGAAGTACCGGAATATACTGCAATCCAGGCTCCAGATATTTCTCTACTAATTTTGTTGAAATAAAGAATACAAATGCAGCAAAGCCTGATATTGAAAATCGCACACTTCAATTAAGCTGGGATATGACAACACCAAAATCCTATGGTGGATATTGGTCTTCTGTTCGAAATATAAAAATCGAAAATAATCATCATGTATTTTTTGATCTAAAAATCGGGAAAGAAATCCCCAACCTCTTAATTGGTGTTCGAGATGTTGGAGGGCATGAAATGAAAATAATGCTTAATACTCAATTTCTTGAAGAACATGAAGACGGATGGTATTCAGCGAATATTCCTCTAAGTCTTTTCAGTAAAGAGGTAAGTTTGTTCAATGCTGATATTGTTTTTATAGCAGCGAATCATGAACAACAAAGTGGCAAGGGATCAATTTTGATTGATAATTTAAGTATTGGCTATGACTACAATCCGGTAGTAACAAATTTCGAAAATGATTTAAGAAACGAAGAAAATATAATTACGACAAGCATTTCAGGTGCTGCGGCTATATCCACCGGAATAATGGATGAACCATTAGATTTAGAGGTTTCTAACAAAGTATGTCGTATCTCTTATGGTGGCGAGATTGGTAAAGACTATGGCCTAAACGGTGGTTTTTCATACGGGGTTTGGGAATATCCATTGCACGGGTTTGATGGAAGGGGTTATCGCGCATTGCAATTTAAAATCCGTGGAGAAGCTGGCGCAAGATCACCAAATGTTTATCTTTCAGATAGTGGTAAAAGAGTTTGTTTGCCTTCTGACGAATTAGGTAAAACTGAAGAAAATTGGAGTACTATTGAAGTGCCGTTAGAACATTTTCATGAGAAGAATCTGGATATGTCATTTATCACTTCTATCCAGTTAGTTTATGAGTGGGAAAAACAATCGGGGACAGTCTATATTGATGACATAGAATTTGTGAAATAAACTTAGTGAGTTAAATACATTAGATACAATGAAAGTATTAATAAAATGATCTGGTTAAAAATTATTGTAATTTTTTTTCTGACTATATCAGTCAGAGCAGAAGTATTTTTTTCTGTATTGCCAGCCTATCAGATTGTCGATGATCAGGAAAATTTCGTTACTCGAATTGCAGTTCGAACAAGTGGAGAGAATCAGTTAGGCGCGTTACTTGGAGATATTCAATACGATGAGAATATATTTGAAATAGTCTCTATTAACGTTAATGGTGGTAATGCTAATGATCTATCGGTAGATAGTGGTTCTTTTCAGACTGGAACTACAAAAATTGCCTGGTTGCCTGCAACGGTATCAGGAGATTCACGTCTGGATATTGAGGTGACTCTATCAGCAAAACAACATGATCTATCGACATCGACATTAAGTTTTGTCCCTCAATCAGTAATCGATCAGGAATGGAAATCTGTTCAAACGAATCAATGGGAGGCGCTTGTTGAAATTTCTCCATTAGATTCCGATGGGGATAACTTACCTGACAGTTGGGAAAATATCTTTTTCGGGGGAATTGAAGTTGGATTACCTGATGAAGATAGTGACTCTGATGGTCTAACTAATATTCAGGAGTATATTGCCGGAACGAATCCTCTTGATGCAACTGATAGTCTCAAGGTTTTTATCAGTGCCAGTACTCCAAATAAATACCTTTTCGAGTTTTCAACAGTTCTTCAACGTGAATATGATTTGGAACATAGCAAAGACCTGCAAAATTGGTCTGTCATAATGGAAGACATAAAAGGAGATGGTGATATCGATGTAATTGAAATCACCATGCCGGATGATTCAAAAGCTAATTTTTTCCGAGTAAGGGCTAAACAGTGAACAATTATGGAAATGAAATCTAGAAAATTTCTATACCTGACGTCACTTTCATTTATAGTTTTAATACTTTTTAATATTGCTGCCAGATCTTCACAAAAAAAAATCAATAATAAAGAGCCACTGAAGAATCAATCAGCGTTGGCTTTTCTTGATTGGGATTATGCAGCGATTTGCTATCATCCAAGGAATCATATTCCGGGAGATGATGAGCCCGAAGAAAATTTTTTAACTGAGCAGGTTGAGAAGGATCTATCCTTGCTTCGAAAATACGGTTTCAGAAGTATCGTAACTTATAGCGCTACATCAAATTTTGATAAAATACCTAGAATTGCACGCGAGAACGGATTTGATGGATTCGTAATTATGGGCATATGGGATCCAGCAGATGAGCAAGAATTGAAAAATGCTGTAGCGCAAGATCAATATATTAACGGTTATTGTGTTGGAAATGAGGGCTTGGGGGTTCGTTATAATACCGATACGCTAGAAGCTGCATTTAAATATATCCGTGAAAATACTGACAAACCTGTAACAACCACTGAGCCAATTGATTCATATTTTGAAGGCGAATATCATGAATGGTTGACCGATCATTCAGATTGGATTTTTCCTCTAGCACAGCCCTTTTGGGCGCAATTGTCTGACCCTAAGCAAGCAGCTGATTGGATACGTGTCAGGTTTGAGTACTTGATTACTCATCAGGCAAAGCCAGTACAGATAAAAGAAGCAGGATTACCATCAGCAGGATTTAAAGGCCTGTCAGAAAATTATCAATTAGATCACTTTCGCTATCTTGAAACCACTGGAATACCTTTCCTTTATTTTGAGGCGTTTGATCAGCCTTGGAAAGTAGATAAACATTGGGGTACGGATGTTGAGAAGCATTGGGGGTTATTCAGAAAGAATGGAGAGCCAAAGATAGCTGCAATGTGGTTACATGAGAATAATAGAAAACTATGAAGTTACTTATATACATTTTATTTGTTATAAGCATTTATTCCTATTCCTTCGGTAGTGGAACTGCACCCTTAGGTGCAGGATCTAGCATTTCTGCATTTGCAAAAGAAGGTAGGAGGGAAATAGTGTATTTGAAAAAAAATGGAGATTTCCTCACTGGACAGTTTTCTTCAAAACGTTTGGAAAGTATTGTTATTTACGGAACACAGTTAAATGCTTTTTCAATAATTCTTCGAGAAGTTTTATCAGAAGATGGAGAACAGTTCCTTCATATTGCAGTCCCGGATAAATATCGAAAATTAATAACTCGTATTACTCTTTTTATTGAATTGCAAGAAGGCGAGAGAGGAGAATTGTATAGTGTGACTACAGAAAATGAGTTAATCGCACTGGATTCAATATCATTTAAATATTCAAATCGTAATAAACTTCAGGCTTATGACTGTACTTCTTTGGAGCAGTTTGTATACATCAATGCTAATTCAACTAATTTGCTGAAGTTAAGTAATCAGAATAATAAAATACAAAGTCTTAAACTTGGGGTTTTGAATATATTGATACCAGTATTTGGGCTGTTCATTGCTGGCGGACTTTCATCCTTGATCCAAGATCGAAAACAAAACCAGTCGTCTCGAATTGTGAAATAAATATGTATTTTGCTTACATATTGCTTTTTATGCAGTTATCACTACTTGCTGGATTTTCATTTTTTTCATTCTTTAATTACTTGTATGGATTCGCTTCCTTAATAGGACCTCGACTAAAAAGAGTAAATAAAACTTCAGATCGAACTATCGCTATTGTTATAGTAGCTTATAATGAAGAGAATGTATTAGAGGATACTATTCGCGCGTGTAAAAAATTATCGTACAAAAATAAAATTATTATTTTAGCGGACGATTCAACGAATCCAGAAATTTCAAACAAGTTACGAAAAATTGCTTTAAATCGTGGTTGCATTCAGAATGACACTAATGAAATTGAACAAGTTATTCCATCTCATAATGGGGATGATAAAATAAAAAATAGTATCGAGATTCTTGAGTCACCTTCTTTTGTGTATTTTCATCGTGAAAAAAACTTGGGGTTTAAAGCTGGAAGTCTTGAAGTCGTAATGCCTTATCTTGATAAGCGGGGTATTAAGTTAATGTATTTACTTGATGCGGATTGGCACCCTCAACAAGATGCTCTGGAACGCACACTTGAAGTTATGGAAGCCGAGGAAAACATTGCATTTGTGCAAACAAAACGACTTACAAATCCAAAAGGACTTAGTGTTTTTCAAAAGTACATTACGCTGATTGAAGAAGGATGTTACTATGTGGATTTTGAAGGACGACAAGTATTGAATCATCCAACGTTATTTTCAGGATGTTGTACACTTTTTCGTATCGATGCAATTAATGTTGTAGGTGGGTTCACACCAGGACACCTAACGGAAGACTTAGATCTGTCTAATCGATTATGGCTTGCTGGATGGAAGGGCAAATATTTGAGTAATGTAGTCAACTATGGTGAGGTTCCATTTACATATGATGACTATCGTCGACAACAAGAACGTTGGGCATCAGGCTCATCAAGATCGCTTCGAGAGTTTTTCATGCCTATTCTTTTATCAGAAAAGTTAAATTGGATCGAAAAATTATCGATTATAAGACAAAACGCCTACTTTATCACAACAGTAATGACTGGTATTGCAATATTGTTAGGTTTTATTTCCCTAGCTTGGCTTACTACTGAATGGAATACATTTGCTGTTGAGATGTATTTATTGAGATTGGCTCAAATAAAAGAACCGTTTCTAATAATTCTTTACGCTTGTGTTATTGCAAATTTTTTAGAGCCAGTTATTATGGTTTTTAAGAGCCGTAAGTTGAAAGATATCTTTCTACTTCCCATGATGATTTGGTATGCATGGGGGGTTCTCCCAACATATGTAATTGGAAATCTCAAGGGACTTTTTAGTGTTTATCTTGGATGGTTTCGAACACCCAAATATAATCGAAAACAAACAAAGTTTAATAAAAGAACACCTAGTATTGTTAGAATTGTAAATACTAGTATTCTTCTAGCATTGATTATTTTCTATTTTGTTGAAGGTTATTTTTTTGGTTGGATTGATGTGTTTGCAATCATTCTAATCCCATCATTTATTTTAGCATCAATAAAATAAAATTAATCAAAACAATACATCAAAATTCAATACGGATTCACAATTTCAGTGCCGATACCTTTATCAGTAAAAATTTCCAGCAACAAACTATGTGCCATGTGACCATCGATAAAATGGACTCTGTGAACACCATTTTCAAGTGCACGTTTTGCACTTCTAACTTTGGGCTCCATGCCTTTTGAAATTATGCCTGAATCAATTAAATCATCAACTTCATTAAATTTTAAGGTTGAAATTATTGATTCAGAATCATTTTGATCTTTAAGCAAACCGGGGACATCACAAAGGTAAACCAGGCGTCTGGCATTTAATGCTGATGCGACATGTGATGCAGCTACATCTGCATTTGTATTAAACGATTGGCCCTTACTGTCTTTCGCAATAGGCGTTATTACTGGAATGTAACCATCAGAAATTGCCTTCTCAATTACTTTCTCCTGAACCTCCTGAATATCACCGACAAATCCGAGATCAATTTCACAACCATTTTTAGTGTGAATTAATTTTTGACACAAAAATAAATCATTGCCGATTATGCCTTTGGGGTTGCCATTTTTTCCTTTTATCAATTGGCAAATTTCAGGATTAATTTCTTCATTGAGAGTTTTTTCAACTATGTTAACTGTTTCACTTGTCGTGATCCTTAAGCCGTTTTTAAATTCAGGCTCGATGCCTTCTTTTTCCATTGCTCTGCTAATTGCTTTAGCACCTCCATGAACAACAACAACGTTAATGCCAACAGATGCCAGAAATACAATATCTGTGGCAACACGGCCACGAATTTCAGGATTTGCGTCATCCATAAAACTTCCACCATACTTTATTACAAATGTAGATCCTCGAAATCTTTGTATATATGGAAGTGCTTCCAGTAGCACTTTGGCCTTTGTAGTTATATCAATTTCGTTAAGCACTGTTATTTTTCGCTTTTATTATAACTGACATACTCGGGTGTTAAGTCAGTACTTATTAGATGAAATTTTTCCTTCCCTAAATTTAAATCTATAAAAACAATAAACCGTTCGAGTGCCACTAACTTGTCCCATTCAGTCTCATTAGTATAACAAGGCTCACCGTTTTTAATTATATCAACAGTATTGCTGAAATTTTCACTGAACGGTTTTACAGATTCAGCATATTGAATATTTAGTTTTTCAGGTTTTATTTCTGCGCCTGAACAACCAAGTGCTCCCATAAGTCTACCCCAGTTTGGATCAGCACCATACCAGGATGATTTTACTAAACTTGAGTTCCCCACTGTCCTGGCAACTTTCTCAGCATCAACTTTACTCAAAGCATTAACAACTACGACTTCGACAACTTTAGAAATTTTTTCACCATCAGAAACTATTTGATATGCCAAATCTTGACATAATTGAACGAGAGCTTGGGAAAAATTTTTAGCAATTACTTCGTTAGCTCTATTAACTTCAATACCGGAGTTCCCATTTGCTAAGGCTAATACCGTATCATTAGTACTCATATCTCCATCGACCGTTATGGAATTAAATGAGCTATCAACTGCACTTTTTAAAATTTCTTGAAATAGACTGCCCTCAATTTGTGCATCTGTTGCAATAAATGATAACATGGTTGCCATATTGGGTTGAATCATGCCTGCTCCCTTGGCGATTGCTCCAATAGTAATTACCTTACCCTCTTCTAAATTTATTTTTATGGTAGCTTTTTTTGTCCGCGTATCTGTAGTTAAAATTGCTTTGGTAATATTTTCACCTTGCTGATTTTCAGATGAGAGTGCTTCAACTGCTGCACTAATGCCGTTTTTTATATTTTCCATAGGCAAGGTAATGCCAATTTTACCAGTGGAACAAACAAAGACACTTCCTGGATCAACTGAACATAACTCTGCAGTAAGTGATTGCATCAATTTTGCATCAATAACACCTTGTAAACCAGTAACGGCATTTGCATTGCCACTATTCACCACAATTGCATGAAACGAATTTCCAGCATTCAATGTTTGCATGCACAATTCTACTGGTGCAGCTTTGACTTTATTTTCCGTAAACGTACCAGCAGCCTGACAGGGTATTTTAGAAAATATAATTCCTAAATCCAAACGGTCTTTTTTCTTTTTTCTAATATCACAGGCTACACCTGCGACTTTAAAACCAGGCACATCTACTATACCGTTAGAGACTTCATTGAATATTTTATCATTCATTATTATTAACTCCATTTAGATCAATCCACTATTTTCTGGAAATCCATACATTAAATTCATAATTTGAACTGCTTGTCCACCTGCCCCTTTCATTAAGTTATCAATGGCCGTTGTTATTACAAAGTTATTTGTCCTATCATCAAAGACCGCAGACATATCTATCCGATTGGTTCCAACAACGTGAGATGAATCCGGAAATTGTCCAGTTGGCAATAACGAAACAAATTGTTTATCAGCATATTTTTTATTCCAACAATTATAAAGCTCCTCAATTGAATTAGACCCATTTGCTTGAACAGTTATCGTTGAGATTATTCCTCTCTTCATTGGTGCAAGATGTGGATTAAATTGAACAATTACATTTTCGCCAGCTGCATTCTTCAATTCTTGTTCAATTTCACCTAAATGCCTATGTTTGGGACATCCGTAAGCGACAGCACTTTCATTTCTACTACAGTAATTAAATTTTTCAGTAGCTTTTTTCCCTGCTCCACTCACACCACTAAAGGAATTAATAACGATATTATTATATGATATTATTTTATCCTTGATGAGTGGAAATAACGGAAATATAATACTAGTAGGGTAACAACCAGGTGAAGCGACTAATCTAACTTTATTGTAGTCTATATTAGAAATTTCAGGTAATATATACTTACCCACACCCAACAACTCTTCAGCCGGATGATTATTATTATAAAATTCCAGATATTGTTCCGCAGTTTCAAGCCGAAAATCTGCACTTAAATCGATTACTTTTTTTCCGGCATCCAATAACGGTACTGCAAATTCTGTAGCGACACCGTGAGGCAATGCTAGAAAATACAGTTCAATATCTGATCTCGAAGCTAACTCTGTTGGATCTGATAATGAAAATTTTAAATTATTTAATTTCCCCCTCAGAAAAGGTATGGTGTCTTCAACTAAAGTTCCAACTAATGAACGAGAAGTTATAACACCCAATTCAACTTGTGGGTGATTTGCTAAAATTTGGACAAGAATTTCTCCAGAATAACCTGTGGCTCCTATAATACCGATTTTCATTTGACTTATTTAATGTCAACAGAATCAGTGACCATCAATTAAAAAAATGATCCAGTCTGTATAATAAATCTTTGAAAGAAAATGAATTTAACGTTTTGAAAATTGAAAACGTTTGCGAGCACCCGGTTGACCTGGTTTTTTTCGCTCCTTTTCTCTGGGATCTCTTTTTAAAAGTCCCTCTTTTTTTAATGGCGTTCTCCATTCTGCATTAAGCTTTTCTAATGCTCTGGCAATTCCATGAGAGACTGCGCCTGCCTGTCCAAACAATCCGCCCCCATGAACAGTTACGTCAATATCATGACTATCAAGTGCATCGACTGCTTTAAGTGGTGCTGTCGCCATATTAAACATAGTTTCATGGAAAAAATATTTCTCAACAACCTTGTTGTTAACCGTAATTTTTCCGGTTCCAGTTTGTCTTAAACGAACTCGAGCTGAAGCTGACTTACGCCTTCCTACAGCTAAAATTGCATCTGATTTTTTAGTAGCAATCATGATATTAAAATTTATTAAAGTGTGACTGGTTGCTGGGCTGAATGTGGGTGTTCACTTCCAGCATATATTTTTAATTTTTTAATCATCTGTCTCGCCAATCGATTTTTTGGCAACATGCCTCTGACAGCATTATGAATTATAAAATCCGGTTTTTTTTCCCGCATTTGACTGACAGATTTATATTTTTCATTACCAATATAACCGCTGTAAAACATATATTTTTTCTGCTCTTCTTTATTTCCAGTTAACACCACTTTATCAGCGTTAATAACTACTATAAAATCACCAGTGTCTACATGAGGAGTATAAGTGGGTTTATTACGCCCTCTTAATATATTGGCAATTTTTACAGCCAGTCTGCCCAAAACTTGACCAGAAGCATCGATTATATACCATTGTTGTGTAATTGAACCACTTTTTGCTAGATAACTTTTCATCTTAAAAAAATAAGGGCTTGGTTGTTAATTGCTAAATTAAAGAAGTCAATGAATAAATATAAAATTCAATAATTAATTTATTTTTAAAGATTTAATTTGCTTTGAGGCAAACAAACATTTTTAGTAATTTAATAATTTTAAAGCCTATTTTTTAAACATAACATATAACGGCTTATATTTGGGAGCTAATTACACTCAGTTCCCGCTAAGTAAATTCATGTTTTTATGAATTTACTAAAATTGTTAATTCTTAATTCAAATTAATGAATAAAGATTCAGATACATCTGGTAATATAATTGTACAAGGTATTTGCGAGTTGCAGTCTAATAATTCTGGGCAATTGGTGGATCCTGCCAGTAATGGTAAAATTCGAGCAAGCGACCCCTTCCTTCCTCGTGAACTAATAAAGCGGTTTAAAATCCGCAGAGGCAGTTATGTTGTTGCTCGAGCTCAAATTGACAAACGTTTCCCAAATCCTAAAATTCGTTATGTTGATAGCGTTGATGGCTTATCGGTTGATAAACGAAAAGTGATGCCTAAATTCGAAACATTAACGACAATCACACCAGATGAAAAACTCATCATTGAATTAGAAGATGGAAGAATGACTACTCGTGTCATAGATATTTTTTGTCCTATTGGAAAAGGTCAAAGAGGATTGATAGTAGCACCCCCGCGTGCTGGAAAAACAACAATATTACGCGATATTGCATTAGGTGTTCTTGAAAATCACCCTGACTGTCATGTCATGATGCTATTGGTAGATGAGCGTCCAGAAGAAGTTACGGACATGAAAAGAAGTGTAGATTGTGAAATTTGGGCATCCTCCAATGACGAAAACCTGGATAAACACATTCATGTGGCAAACATGGCTATCGAACGTGCCAAACGATTAGTAGAGGTAGGTAAAGACGTAGTTATCTTACTAGATTCTCTAACACGACTATCTCGCGCCTACAATTCATCAAAAGGATCAAGTGGTCGCACAATGACTGGCGGACTTGATATCAGAGCACTTGAAAAACCCAGACAACTTTTTTCATCAGCAAGAAATACAGAAGAAGCTGGAAGTTTAACAATAATAGCTTCAGTATTAATAGAAACTGGAAGCAAAATGGATGAATTGATTTTTCAGGAATTTAAGGGAACCGGAAATTTAGAAATTGTGCTAGATCGAAAAGTGGCAGAACTTAGACACTGGCCTGCTATAAATATATCTGCATCCGGAACTAGAAGAGAAGAACTGTTACTAGACTCGAAAACACTAGATGCCTGCCATTTTTTCAGGCGTGCTCTGTCTGGAATGAAAACTGAAGATGCTGCTGAAACTGCTCTTACACGTTTATCAAAAACCACTACAAATAAAGATTTTCTGAATTTGATAAAAGTTTAAACTATAGTATTTATCTTATGTATTATTGATAAATAATTAAATTAGAATGAGCGAAGAATCTACAGAAACTGAAGAGAGTAATAATAAATCGGATATTTTTGATTCTGAACCGTTTGATGAAAGATCGACTAGTTGGGAAATCAATGAAAAAATTCAAATTAGATCTTTCCAAATAATACCAATTATAGGATATGGCATATTAATAACTGCTATTATAAATATATTATATATTGTATTTCCAACCAATTTTGTTAGCGCAGCCTGGGAATTAAGAGCTGTTGGAAAACTATCAGAAACAGGTTGGGCTATATTGTTAGGAATGACTTTATCTTTTATTCACATTAATAAAGGAATTCCGGAAAAAAAAATCTTATGGTTAAACTATTTAAGCTGGGTTTCTTTTGCTATTGGGATTTTATATTTTTTGTTGGTGCCTCTAGCTGTAAGAGATACTGAGCAATTATATAACCAATTAAAGTCAGATCATGTCAATCAACTAAAAATTCAATTAGACAAGTTTGCTCAATCAGGTAAAATTGTCGATAACATGAAAAAGAACAACGAAGTCTTCATATTCGCCAAGACTTTAGGCATTACACTTGATGTTGAAAAAGATTCTAACATGGAAAAAGTTAAAGCCAATATGTATATAAAACTTGAAAGACATAACGGCCAATCTTTAAATAGAATTCACGATACTTATCGTGAAATGAAAATTAATTTATTAAAAGATGCTTTCAAGTGGATATTATCGGCAATTGTCACAGGTATTTTTTTTATTATAATTTGGTATTATAGCAAATGGGCTAGAAGTATGCGAAAAGCAGTAAAATATCAAAAGTCTCTCAGTGAAAAATTTTAGTGATAAAACTAAAATTATAGATAAAAATCTATACTGCTTGGATGTATTCCATAGCTATTCAATATCAGCGGCCACACCTTTCTTTATGTAAGTCTTGCGTGGCACTTTCAAGACTCCACCGATTTTTCCCAGCCAATAGTAGATACAACTTTGCGATTTGGGTTACTCCTTGGTAATTTAACTACTGCTGCGTATCTTTTGCGTGTTTGGCAGTATATTAGTAAGCGTCTGCCATATATAAATTGGTAGATGCTCTAATTTGTTGTCCATATGCGATCTGTAAAGAAATTACGTCCTCTGAATAAAAAAATTTGGAGGAATTTGCCTTGGCAAATACAATGAAATTATGGTTTGTACAAAATATTCAAATTTTTTTGAAGTTTCATCATAATGATGAGCTACTAAACTTTTCATCCCAAGCCTATTAAACGAAAATAATTTCTATACATCTGATGACTCGGCGAGTCATCCCTACCCAATTTATAGTCAATCAATTCTTCGGATTTTTACTGTATCTTGACTGCTTGCCGACTAGGCTTATTTTTACCGGACAGCCTTGTAGCCCAAATTCACTATTGATACCTTTTAATAAATAACGCCTGTAGGTATCGTCCATCTTGGCTGCTCGGTTGCAAAACAAACGTATTCTGATTGGACGAATACCGGTTTGAACAGTATAGTAAATCTTAAATCGTTTGCCTTTAACAAACTTCGGTTCGCTCTTTTGCTGCATTGCGTTTATTAATCGATTGAGCTTTGACGTAGCGATACTCTGAGATGCAGTAATGTCTAATGTTTTAGCAATTTTTAAAATATCTTCAATCGCATAACCAGTCAAAGCAGAAATATAAACCACTGGACTTTCAGGAAGCAAAAATAACATCTCTCTAATTTTTTTAGTAAATTTCTCTTTGAAATCATTTATGTCCTCATAGCCGGGCAATGGTTCTCGCTTAAAAGTTTCGAGTGCATGATCCCACTTGTTAACTATTACCGCAATCGACTTTCCAGCATCAATAATATTTCCAGAGAGAAGTTTGTCGTACTTTGTGATACCGGTCAAAGCATCAATAACCAAATAAACTACATCAGAATTTTCAATTGCTTGTTGAGATCTAACTGATGAAAAAAATTCTACGGATGAATTCATTTTTTTATTTTTACGCAAACCGGCAGTATCAATCAAACGGAATAACCATTTGTTATCTTTATCAATTTGATGATCGAGGTTTTGTTCAACTGAATCACGGGTTGTACCCGGTATTTCACTAACGACTAAACGTTCAGATTTTAACAAACGGTTGCAAATACTTGACTTGCCAACATTCGGTTTACCGGTAAAAGTAATTTTAACCCGATAATCCTTTTCTTCATCACTTTTTTTAGGCGCAGGCCCTAACTTTTCCAATATCAATTTCTTTAGATCATCAATACCTCGTCCATGTTCAGCAGAAACTGATAATGTATTTTCAATTCCCAGACTAGAAAATTCAATTGTTTTGTTTTCAAAATCCGATGAGTCGATTTTATTAATAACGAGTATAAACTTTTTACCACCTGATCGTAATCTTTCTACAATCATATCATCGAGTGGCATACGCCCTTCCCTACCATCAACTATCAGACAAATTATTGTTGCTGCCTGAATCGCTAAAAAAACTTGTTCTTCACAAGCATCAATCAGTTTTTTATTATCCATGTCAGGCACAAGTCCAATTCCTCCGGTATCCATCAACGTATAATCATCGTCAATTTCAGTGGTATTGACATCTCTGGTCACACCGGGCTTGTCATGGACAATAGCAATACGTCGATCGGCAATTCGATTAAACAGACGACTTTTTCCAACGTTGGGTCTACCTACAAGGGCTACACTTCTTTGTTCGATCATAATGTTATTTTATTACTACCTATTCAATGAGGTAAATGTATTTTATATATTATTGTGATAAGATTATGGCCTAAGGTGAAACACAGATTAGAAGTTGCTTGAGTTAGCATGTCTCAACCATCCGTTCAATACGATCACAAGCTTCGATCAAACGTTCATAGCTCGTTGAAAAACTAGCCCGAACAAAACCTTTGCCATTTGCTCCAAATGCAGTTCCGGGAACTAATGCAACTTTATGTTCATTCAGTAATCTATGAGAAAACTCAACTTCATTCAAACCAGTTTTTGAAATATTTGGAAAAGTGTAAAATGAACCACCCGGACTATGGCAACTTAAACTCATTTCATTAAATCTGCGCACTAGATAATCACGCCTACGCAAATACTGTTCTTTCATCTGAGCAACAGCATCAGCTCCATTTTTCAAAGCTTCAATAGCAGCTTCCTGACTTATTATTGATGCACAAAGCATACTGTATTGATGGATTTTCATCATAGCTTCAATTAGTGGTGCTGGCCCACAAGCAAAACCAAGTCGAAATCCAGTCATAGCAAAAGCTTTAGAAACTCCATGCAGAAAAATTGTTCGCTCCTTCATACCAGGCAAACTGGCTATGCTTATATGCTCTCCCTCGTAAGTCAGCTCAGCATAAATTTCATCACAAATAACGATAATATCCTTTTCAATAACAAACTTAGCAATCTTTTCCAGATTTTGCCGACCAATAGTTCCACCCGTTGGATTTGTTGGAAAATTCAACATGAGCACACGACAACCGGGCTCCCACGACTTAGCTAACGCATCAGGATCGAGAGCAAAATTATCCTTTGAGTGAGTTGGCACGGCAACAGGTATACCATGAGCTAAAGTAACAGATGGATGATAGGAAACATAACACGGTTGATGAAATAGAACTTTATCGCCCGGGTTTATTATTGATCGTATTGCAATATCCAATGCTTCAGAAACTCCTACTGAAACCAGAATTTCATTCTCCGGACTATAACTAACGTTGAAATTATTACCGACGTAATCTGCAATAGTATTTCTTAACTGAATGAGACCAAGATTGTCTGTGTAACTTGTCTTACCTTTTTCTAAAGCAAAAATAGCAGCTTCACGGATACGCCAAGGTGTAACAAAATCCGGCTCGCCAATACCCAAAGAGATAGCGTCCGGCATTTTTGCAACAACAGCAAAAAAATCCCGGATTCCTGAACGCGGTAAATCGACAACGTGCCGCGCAACGAACTTTGTGTAGTCAACTGACATTATTATAAATTATGCGCTGACGGCCGGCCTGTCAGGGTCGTTATTATCTCTTCCAATAAAAAAGCCCTGCTCTTTGTAAGATCTCAATAAAAAATGAGTCTGTGTTGATAAAACGCCGCCGATAGTGGCTAATTTTTCTGATACAAAAGCAGCAACTTCGTGAAGAGTTTCACCCTGGACTATTGCAAGTAAATCATAGCCCCCAGACATAAGATGACAAGATTCAACATTATCAAATCGACTAATTCTTTCAGCCAGGCGATCAAATCCACCTTCACGCTCGGGACTGATTTTTACTTCGATAGCTGCACGAACTCGACCTTCAGCAGCTGTAGTCGGATGCAATACCGGACGCCACCCTAAAATTACATTCTCATCCTTTAATCGTTTAAATTCTGATTCAACCTCAACCATGGACATACCAAGAATCTCAGCAATTTGCTCTTTAGACAAATGCTCACCCTCTAATAATAATTTTAATACTTTGCTCATGATAGAAATTTTTAGATCAAAAGAATACATCACACTCTTTATATCACGAGTCAAGAAATCACTGAAGCAAATCGATATTCTCACTTCATCAATTTAATAGCTTTATTCCGCGAAATCTTACTTCTTTTTCCAAGAACGCCCTTTTGCCACCATTGATGAACAAGTTCCTTTTTCAGAATCCAATAAGGTACATTTGGAAATGCAGTAATATCTGAAATAATATATCCATCAATATTATTGAGCTTTTCTAAAAAACCCTCTTCTTCAAAGTTACGACCCGATCCAACCATATAGCTTGGACAAAAATAGACTCCACTTTTGCTGATACTGCGCACTTCCCATTTTCCTCCATCAGGGGCAATCAAATCATACCCGGTTCCCTCATGAGGTGCAATTTTTCCATTTATAACTTCAGCTACAATTCGACGCTCAATCAAAAATGAAATTCTTCTGCCGTCGGAAAAATAAAGTTTCACACCACTTTCATCAATTTTAAGAGCATCAGCTAATTTTGTGATATCCCATTTCAAATAACCATCCGGCTTTGAATATAAATCATCAAATGAAACCAGAATTAAAAACCAAAAAATAATAATTTTGCTCATAGAAAAATTTATCAATTTTATTTTAGTGTAGTTTGACAAATAAAAGCATCATCACCCAAACAATCTTTAATAATATCTGTAAGAGTTTTACTCTCAGTGTCAGTTTCGTAAAAAGCAAAACAGGCACTGCCACTACCGCTCATATGACAACGGATTCCAGTTAGCTTTTTTATCTCATCAAAAAGAGCGGGTAGCGCTAAATATTTTTTAAAAATTTCTTTTTCAAACCGGTTATAACAAAATTCATCAAGTGTTATTTCATTGTTTAGCCATGCTTGTAGTTTACTTTCAACAATACTATGTTCATCAAAATTGCTATTAGTTTGAAAATGACTATAGGCCCATGAAGTTTCGATTTCGAAATTTGGTTTAAAAATTATTATGCAATTACTAGATAAACTTCTAATAGTATTAGTTGGAAGAGGATTTATAATTTCTCCTCGTCCTCTTACAATTGTAGCATTTGAATTAAAAAATAGCGGGCAGTCAGATCCGATGCTTTCTGCAATTTCGACTAAATCAGCAATATCAACTGGACAGTCAGAAAATTTATTAAGAAGAGTCAAAGTCGCAACTGCATTGCTGCTTCCACCACCTAATCCTGAACCAACAGGTATTTTTTTATCCAACTCAAAGTGTATGGATTTGTTGAAACGTTTGTTTCGATGTCGATATGCTTTAGCGGCCTTCAGAATCAAATTATTCTCATCATGTGGTATTTCGACACTATTGGATACCAAAATATCTTCATTGCCCGTCTTAATTTCAGTAGCTGATAAAATATCGCCGAAATTTACCTGATCAACAACAGAAACAATTTTACGATATCCATTATTTTGTAGACCTGTTATGGCTAAAAAGAGATTAATTTTAGCAGGCGAAAAGATAGAGGCTTTATTTTTAGATAAACTGGTCATTTTAAAAGATATTGTTATAATGGGTCTAATAATCAAATATTAATATTATTATGAGTTATGCAGCTATACTTCTTGCCGCAGGGAAAAGCAATCGAATGGGGAATCAGATCGATGATAAAATCATAGCCGAGGTTGGCGGTATTCCAATATTCTGGTATTCAGCAAACGTATTTCTTAAAAGTAATATTTTTACTCAAATTATTATTGTTTATCGAGATAATCAACAAAGGTTAGCCATTGAAAAAATTATTAACCCGATAATCGATTGTTCAAATTCAATAGAAATATCCTGGGTAGAAGGCGGTGAACTCAGACAAGATTCTGTCTCTAATGGATTAGATCAAATGTCAGATGCGATAAAATATGTATTCATTCATGACTGTGCCAGGCCCATTATTAGATTAGATTCACTCTTACAATTAAAAAGTTTAGTCATTAAGTATAGAGCTGTAAGTCTTGCCAGTAAAGTAACAGATACTATTAAGAAAGTGACTCAAACGGATAGTGCTGAAAATTTATATTCACTAGTAGATATTGATAGAAATAAATTATGGTCCATGGAAACACCACAAGTTTTTGAAAGTGAATTGATTTTAAATGCTTATAAAAAAATAAAATTACTAAAGATAGTTATCACTGATGATACAGCTGCAATTTCATTACTGGATCATCCAGTTTTTCTTTTGGAAGCATCATATCCAAACCCCAAACTTACAAATCCAATAGATTTTAAATGGGTGGAGTATTTACTACAAAATTTAGAGTGTTAATTAATAAAATCAAAAGATAAAATTAAAAATGAGTATTAATAAGGTTATTACTGTTTTTTTATCAACTAGTGTGCTAATTACTTGTTGTTTCCAAAATCTAGGAGCAACTGTAATTAAAAATATATACCCGGAATATTTGGAGGATGCTCGACTTGATCGTATTTATGATTATTTTTCAGATAAAGAAACAATTGGCCCTTGGGCAATTTGTAGAACTCATTCTGATGTTAAAGAAGGTCTCTATTTCATAATAATACTCGACCACTCCATAAATATGTTACCCAAACAAACTGTAATTAAAATAAATATCATAAGCACTGAAAATAGTGAACCCATTACATATAATTTGACGTTGCAAAATATTTCACTTAAATCAAAAGAAATTTACGCAGGACTGACAGGAACAGATTGGCCAGATGAAAATAAAAATTTACTGGCATGGAAAGTAGCACTTATTTCTGAAGACAAAATTGTTTTAGCTGAGCGGAAAAGTTATCTCTGGTAATATAATATTTAACTAGAATTAACTTTATAACCTACATCGTGATTTAAATGAGATCTTATCAAATCAGGTGAATATTTATTGACTAAAAAGTCACCTTGTTCTGTTTTTTATTTTCTTTAGCAATCTCACTTACACTTTTTAGACCTTCAAGTCCTTCCAAAACACGGAATTTTCCACCAAAATCTCTGGTTAATTTCTTGAAACGTTTTTCGTCATTTTCAAATGACTCATCTTTCCCGACAAACATAACGATATTTACACTTGGATAATTTCCATCTGGGTAATATTTTTTTGCTACATTGTGTAAGTGAGCCACAACTTGTTCATCATCAAATTTAGGTGATGGTTTTGCCTGTAGACTTGGGTATTTCTCATTAACAACATCACCAATCCAATGAACTATTCGAGGCGGTAATCCTCTTTTTTGACGTGTCACATTTTCTTTTTCAAGCCATTTACGAGCGTCTGAAACTGCATTTTGCCATTTCAACTCATCTTTATCAGACCAACCTTTATCAGCTAACCACTTTTTATACTCATCCGGACTTAAGGTGGGATAATGCCACTGCCATCCACTCAATATTAAAAAAATTGCATCAACATGCTGCTCCATAGCTGCTTGAATCGAACGTATCCATTGTCCAACATGTTTGCCCATAGGTAAAATTTTATCTGCCGGGTCATAATTATTATCTCCAGCACCACGCGATCCCGAGTTTTTATTAATCGGATCAATCCAGAAGGAAACATTTCGGTTTGTTAGTGAATTTGACAGAGCCATTGTCGGACTAAATAAGTTAACATCTCGGTTATTATACGCATTCACGTTAAATAACGTTCCCGGTCCCAGTTTACTAATCATACGAGTTATTTCCTTTTTAACGATATCATAGGCATTAAAGCCACCTTTTTTGTCCTCGAGCATCCAGTCTGAAGCATCCAGTATAAAAATTAAACGTTCACTTTCATCCTTGATGCCAAAAAAGTTTACTGCCGAAGCACCAATCCCTAAACTACCGCGACCAAATCCACTTCCGAGACCTGAACCTTTTCCAACTGCAGATAAATTCACACGACTGCTTAAAGGAGCGAGATCAATATCAAATTCAGGTAAATTCATTTCTGATATTTGCGTAACCACCATGCGTAACTGCCTGGGTCGAGCACTCTTTTGTTGTTGCTTTTTAATTTGCATTTTATACTCCAGCTGTTCCGGATTAATCCGTTCCTGTGGCGGCGGAGCAATAAACTCAGGTTTTTTTGGCTTGATAAACTGATAAATTGTGATGCCTCCAAATACCAGTAGTGCAAGCAAATGTAGTATTAAACTGAGGCCAAACACCTCAAGCAGGGGCAAGTTTACTTTTTTCTTTTCTTTATTTTTTTTACCCATTGAAAATTCTTACTTCTTCTGAATTATTTCAATTTCATAGCCCTCTGGTGCATCGATAAATGCAAAAGTAGTTCCTGTGCTCTTACTTGTTGTAGGACCCTCACTAAATTCAATGCCATTTCCTTTGATATGGTTTCTAAATTCCTCTAAGTCATTGACTTCAAATGCAAGATGCATTAAATCAGGCTGTACCTGAACAGGACCGGAATCCGGATAATATGTGATTTCCAATAACACTTCAGAATTTGGTATTTTCAGAAAAACCATTTTTGAACCACGTGGAGATTCAGAACGTCTTGTTTCTTCAAATCCAAGAATATTTTTGTAAAATGAAACTGTTTTTTCCAAATCATCAACACGCATTCTAGTATGCAAGTAACTATTTATTAATGAGTTAATCATAACATTCTATAAATTTTATTTTATTGTCCCATGCCAAATGAAACCATTTTTATTTCTGCTACTGCACATGAATTCAAAACATCTATAACACGTTCATGACGAGCTTCATCTTCTACTTCAATTGTAACTAAAGTTTTAACACCTGCTAAATCTGATGACTGCTTTAAAACAGTTAAAGTGTTAGTGAGTTGAGGTAAATCGTGATTATTGGGTTCATCGTAAGGTTGATCATTAAGCAGAACCTGACCAATTGCTTGAATTATAACTAAATGTTCGTCAGGTAAATCTAATGGTTCTTTTTGAAGAACATTTGGAGTTGGCAATTGAATCCCCAAATCAGCTTCCTGCTTAATTAATGTAGTTGTTACCATAAAATAAATAAGTAGCAAAAATACGATATCAATCATTGGCGTAAGATCGACATCATCTTTACTCTGTAATATTTCCAATCTGCGTTTCATAAATTATAAATCTGACTGGTAAGTTGAAAAAATAATATTGATACACCCTCCTCTGGCACATGAATTCATCACATCTCGAACAAATCTGTGAGGGGTATTTCTATCAGCACGTATTACTACACGATAATTTTTCAATTCCTTGTTACCTACTCTTACCAATTCAGTGAGTTGATTACTACTAACTTCCCTGACACCGGCAAATACTTTGCCATCAGTGGTGACTGAAACAAGTTGTCTATTACCGGCATCCTCAGGAATAACCGACCTTTGAGCAACGGGAATTTCAACTTTAATACGCTCAGCTGTTAAAATATTGGCAACAGTCATAAAAAAAACTATCAACAGAAAAACAATATCAATCATAGGCGTAAGATCGACTTTATGGTCTTCCTCTGGTGGATTATAGAGTTTCATTTGGTATCTTTTACAACTGGATTATAAGATAATAATGCCTCAAACTATACTAGCGAGGAATAGAAATCAACTAATTAGGTTAGCTAATTTTTTGACTTCTAATCAACTTGCCTACGAGCTGAATGAACAAGAGTGTAATATAAATCACCTACTACACGTGTAACTCTTACAGTTAACTTGCCATACTTGTTTTTAAAATAAAAATAAAAAATCATTGCTGGTATAGCAACAATAAGTCCTGAGGCAGTAGTAATTAATGCTTCAGAAATATTACCAGCCAACAATTCAGGCTTTCCCATACCCTGTTGCTTTATTGAATTAAAAGCTTTCACCATACCACTGACAGTTCCAAGCAATCCAACCATTGGCGATACAGATGCAATAATTGATAAATAATTAATTAAAACATACGGGCCTGCCATTTCTTCAGTTGAGTATTCTTCCATAGCTTGTTCTATCGCTTCCGTATCAAACTCATCTTCGTCAATACGGTTCAATCCGGCATTAATAATATTGGTAACCGCCATTGGGTAAGTGTTGCAGGTTTGCCTGCATTTTTCAAAATCAAGATCATGCAATTGTGGCTTTAGCTGATCGATAACTTCACTTCGCATAAAAGGTTGTTCCCTGATCATCATGAAATTATAAATCGTAATTCCAACTGTTGCAATTGAAAGTAGAAGCAATGGATACATCGCCCAACCTCCATTTTGAAACAGAGTAATTAAGTTCACTTCTCCCTCCGCAGGTACATCGGTTGCAGCTGCTATTGATATAGATGACTGCTGAGCAAAGCTAACTGAAAGAAACCCTGCAAACAACAGAGATATTACAATTAAGCGCATTAACAACTGGTTATTTATTTTTTGAGTCATATTTTATATAGTTTAATACTAAAATTAATTTTCCTCATTCATTAATTTATTAGTAATATTCTTAATCTTTTTATCTTTTTCAAACTTTTTTAGTACCGGATCAAAGTATTCTTCCTCTTTTTTTTCGGGTGAAGCACTCAACGATTGATTAATTAATTCAATCTGACTCTTACTTTTATCAGTCCATGAGCTGTTTGGAAAGAATAATGCAATTTCATTGTAGACATCTTTAGCTACTTTAATTTTACCAGTATCTTCATAACATTGTGCTATCAAATAACGTAATTCAGGTGCCCATGTATAGTTAATACTTGAAAAAACTACCCCCTGACTAACCTCAACCAATGCTTGCGATATATTACCCTCTTTCAACAATATTCGAGATTGAATCAATTGAAAGAGTGAAAACTCACTTTCTTCGCGAGAAAATTTGGGAAGTATTTCTAAAAATGCTTTAGCTGCTACAAGTTCATCCAGTAAAACACTACAGTACACAGACCATAATATCGCTTTATTTCTAATAGGAGTATTTTCAACCGCTTGAATTCTTTGATAAAGAAATCTAGCTTCTATATAATTTTCCTGCAGTCTTAAACGACCAGCAAATTCCATCAACTTTGGGAATAAGTGAGCTGTCTCGTCAGTAAATGGAAATTGGGAAATCACCCCTAACGCATCAATCCCCATATCAGCATTGATCATTTTATCTGCTAATATTATTGCAATATCCAGAAATTCAGAATCAAGTTCGCCCAAAGAGAGCCGTGATATAGCAGTATTGGCTTCTACAATCTCATCAGATAAAACCAGTGCTTTAAAAAATGTTTTAACAATTTCATGAATATTTAAGTTTTCATTTGGCACTACCATAAACTTAATCAATGGATAGGCCACTGGTCTTAAAAATTGCAAAGCTTCTGCACTTTTTTCCGAGTCTACTAATTGTTTAATTTTCGAGTACTCTAACGGATATTTATAGCGTAATTTAAATTGATCGATCTCTGCAAGCGGAATAATTACCATTCCAAATTTACTGCCGTTAACTGGTCTCAACTGTAACTCGTTATTTACTATTCTCAATAAGTCTAACTCCTGCCGTCGTCCGGTTAAAGTAGTGACTCGAACAGGTTCGTTTCCAAATTCATTAAAATAGTTAACTGCTTCAATTTTATTTGCTGAGTAAAAAGTAAATAGAAAAGTTAATAGAAAAACAAAAGTGTGTACCATGCCAGCTACTGAAAAAATCATTTTCAATATAAAAATTTTAGAACTTGGTTTAGATTTAATACTCATATAACTTTTCAATTATAATCGACTATGACGTTCGAATATTTCCTGATAAACATCTGTGCTGCTCATAGATGATAGCTTCAAAAACTGGGCATAGGTTTTTTTTGCAGCATCAGCTTTACCTAAGTTTTCTAAACAAATACCGCTATTAAGATAAGCCCGGGATGACCATTCAACAAATTTTGCATAGGCAACATATACTCTTTGAAAATAGCCGTGTGCTTTAAGAAAATTTCCCTGCTCCATATGTGCCTGCCCAATTCTATACTGAGTTTTAGCTTTAATTTCACCCCTCCATTCACGAACCTTTAAAATATCCTGACATTTGACAATTGCTTCATTAAACATTCTTAATGCTATTAAAGTATCCACTTGTAAAATTGCTGCTTTTGACGCATCTGGATCGGTGGGGTACTGCTTTTCAGCCTGCTTAAATATATCTAAAGCCTCGTGGAGATTGCCTTTTTGAGACTCAATCGATCCAAATGCTAATAATGCGTCCATGACGTACTCTGACTCTGCGTGTTCAGACATTACCCGATTAATTGCCAATAATGAAAATTCTGGCCGCATTGTTTTATTTTTTTCAGCAATCCATACCAGTGTGGCAGGACTTGCAATAAGTAGATCTTCCTCATTAAAATCATAGTTCACTTTCAACGGTTTGCCAACCAAGTCCATTGTCATCAAAATTCGCATGGATAGTGTATGTTCACCAACAGCTTCTGTTTGACTGTATGCATCTTCTAATTTTTCTTCAGGAGATTCTTTTGGAAATTTTTGTAAACGTTCATCATACTTACTAAAAATATCATCTATAATAACAACATCTTCTAAAATTTTCTTGCGATATTTTCCATCATTTATAATCAAGGTTTTAAAGTCATTATCCAAATTAGATAATTCTTTAATCGTTTGATACTGGAATGCCTGATCTTCAATAAACTTAGTTCTAAATTGCAAATCTCCCATTAACTTATCTCTAAATTCAATATTCTCATTAATTCGAGTCAGGTGCTCATGAAATTTATTTGAGTAAGATAATATAATTTGATCCAGACCATAGCTATAAGGATTATTGCCAAATCTCATGATAGCAGATAAATAATCATCAAGCATTTCTTCTGGTTTTCCTAAAAATTCTTTTGCGCGACCGAGTTGATAGACAGCAGATGATATATCGAATTTTGTGCGGTATTTATTGATAAATTTTTCAAAAATCATTGCCATCTCTTCAAACCGATTATTTGCTTCCAATAATTTACCTTGCTGAAAGTATGCATGAGCAATATATTGCATTACCTGAGTGAATTGATCTACTTTATTATAGTGCATAATTGCATCATCCACACGAGCTTCGGAAGCACTGATATCACCGAGAAAAACTTCTGCTTCACCGCGCAACATACTACCTGGATAATTCTTTATAAACTCGAGTAATCGACTGTAGGCACTTTCAAAATTTTGCAATCCAAAATCACACACACCAATTCTGAATGAGGCATCTTCATGATACTGACTCTTGGGAAATTGGGTTAATATTTGATCAAATAGATTTTTGGCGGGTTCAAAACCATCCAAAAAGATATTTGCCATTCCACTCCAATAAAGTAATCCGTCAGTCATAGGAGCCGCTGTATAAAATTTCAGCAAGTCACTAAATTTAACAACTAACAATTCGTATTCCTGTCTTTTAATTCGAGCTGAACCTAACCAATAAGCAAATCGCGATGCATATTCGTCTTCAGGAAAAAATTGGAAGAACTCATCAGCTAAATCAAAAAATTCTGTGAAATTAGACGCTTTAATAAACATATCACCTAACTGGACATAAATATAGCGTTCGTATTTATTTAGTTTATCAAACGCGATGTAGGTTAATCCAATTTTTTTGGCTTTATCATTCATTTTGGCTTTCAATGCTTCAGTGAAAGCAGCATAGTAATAATCCTCAATTTCATCACTCTCAGGGTATTCATCGATTAATCTGCTGAATGCCCAGTATGCCTCTGGGTGTCTTTTCATTGCTTCCATTGCAGAAGCTCTTCGCCAAAGCAATTCAGGGGTATAAGTTTCCAATTCATTCAATCGAACAATTTGTTGATCCGTATTATAAATATCTACTTCAATTTCTTTTTGACGAGAAAAGCCTCTCTCAGTATCGACTAATATTTTTAAATCGTGTTTTAGCTGTTTGAGCCTAAGTTCAAAATAAATTGAGATTTCTTCTTTGGTTAAAGCTATGTAATAAAGTAAAGTAGCTTCGTTAATTCGTTTATCTTTTTTCAACTGGTCTCCCCCTTTTATTAAAGCAACATTAAGACTGACATCATATCGTGCAGTAGAATTTCCTACCAAATAAGGCAAAACTTCCAGTGCTGCATCATACTCTTTTTTATTTAAATAACCGCGCAGTAAACCTGCCGCAGACAATGCAAGCATATCCCTATCTCTTGAACTAACAATTAATTTCTTAAACCACAGTTGCCCTTCATCCCATTTTTCAAGTCGATAATAAATTTTAACTAATTTATCTAATGCGCCGCTTCGTATATTTTCATCTGAATAGTTACTAATGAGTGGTGGAGATAATAACTTAATTAAATCCTTAATCGCGTTATCATTTTCACCAAGAGATTGATAACAGTCGGAGCGATTCATGATGACAAAATGTAATCTTTCCCCATCAGGGAAACGCGTTTCGTAAGAAGTAAATGTCTCTATTGCTCTCAACACCGAACTGCCACCTTCGTTATCAAAACTCTGCATATAGGATAATCCCAGGTAAAAATAAATGCCTTCCAATGATTTTTGTTGATCTCCAGTCGCTTCATCCAGTCGTTTTGCTAATTCTTCCAAATAGGGTAACGCTTGAATATAATCCTCCTCAGCAACAAATTTACCGGCTGTTGTCTGTAGTTCTGTCATACCCAATTGCCCAGTTGTTTGAGCACTTGAAAATTGTATACTCCAAAAGAATACAGTTATTAAAACAAAACTTGTTTTTAGCAGCGGAAAGAAAGTTGTTAGATTAATGCACACTATGTGTTAATTTAGTATATGAACATTTCTTATTTCGTCAAAACCATGAAAAAAGAAAATTCTGTGTAATGTCGATTGCGAAATTATTCATAAAAATATTGTGTTAAAAAAATTTTAATTAAAATGCCCGGAAAAGGACTTGAACCTTCACGCCTTGCGGCACCAGATCCTAAATCTGGCGTGTCTGCCAATTCCACCACCCGGGCTATTTAAAAAAGCTGAGCTTATAACAATATATTAATAATGATTCAAGCAGTTATTTTACTTTTACTAACGAAATTTTCAGAATTTAGTACCACAATTCTAAAGTCCTGACATATTTAGCAAGGAATTAATAGTAATTTTGTCATCGCGAGAAGCAACGCGAGCCGACTCCGCCATAGCTATGGCTAAAACAGCTGGACGCAGCAATCCATGACTTTTATTTTATCTACATTGAATTACCACAACTCACATTGGTGATCTCGCAATGACAATTATTTTATACCTTTTACTACAGGATTTGCCGGGTTGGACAGTTAAGCATAAGTTCGAATAAAAGACTCAGCCAACCCTACTAATGTTAAGTCAGGATAAAATTTGATATCATTCACCCATTGTTGTGGCAAAGCCCCGACACTCCCTCCTGTTGCGACGACTGTGGGTTCATCTTTTTGAACCAATTTCATTTCATTGAGCACACAGTCAATCAAGGCTTGAATCATTCCGGAAAAACCAACAACACAACCTAAATTCATCGCTTCAATTGTAGATTTGCCAATTCCTGTGGAAATCACCAAATCATCTGGATTTAACTCAGGTAACAGTGCAGTTTGCTCGTGTAAATATTTTGTCATAACTTCAAGACCTGGTGCTATAATACCACCTTCATATCCATTTTTAGAGACAATATCAAATGTCACAGCTGTCCCCAAATCGACAACAATAGAAGGCACACCAAATAAAAATTGAGCGGCAATGGCATTAGCTAAACGATCCTGACCAATCTCTTCAGGTTTGGGATAGTTAATATTTATGCCCGGACAGTTTCGACAAGTAAGCTGAAAGCAGTCCACATTGTTATAAAAATCTTTGAGGTATTTTAATAAACTACTTGTTACTTCAGGTACTACAGAACAAAAAGATATGCCATCAAAATTGGTAGATGGGGAACTGTTTTCAAAAAATTTCGCCTCAGTATTTTCGAGATTTTTAATTTTATACGTACTTATAGTCTGGGATGACAATGCTGTTTCACCTTCAACAATTCCAAAATGAGTGAACGAATTACCAACGTCGATACAAAGAATTTTCATAAATTGGTTTAAAACTAAATTGAAGATATAAATAATGCAATCCGCTTCCTGATTTAGATAACAGCCTGCAGACTAGAAATCTCATTAGTTCAAACAGTTACTGATTTGTTTGGCGTTAAAATGGTGATTGGAAATTAGATATCCAAGGAATTAAATAACTACATATTCCTAATAGAACTATTTGCTAACTAATTTGTGAAATCTTGTATTTGTATGATAATAGCCTAGCAATCAGAAGACGATGTAATTTCTGAATAATGAAAGTTAATTTTATCAATAAAATCTCAATTACCACGATACTCATAATAGTACTTTCATGCAACCTTTACCGTGTCATTGAACTACGTGTAGGCTCAAATCTACACTATGAACAGATAAGCTCTACGATTCAAAACTTTGATTGTGCAACTATGGGCGGATCTATTTCAGGCTCAACTACCGAGTTAGACAATGGTGTGTCGAGTAATGGAATTACTAGTGCTCCTATAGGTAGCAATTTAATCAAGATTATATGATAGTGAGTTTGATGAAGGTTCAACTACTAGATATTCGTTTTTGGATAATTTTACATCACTTTCATCATTTCAATCATCATACCCTGAAGGAAGTTACACATATCAAGCTGACTTATTAGGAGCAACAGAAAATCTAAGCTTGATACATCCAAGTCTAACCAGAAAATTAATAAATTCTTCCTGTAAACTTTTGATTCTATGGTGTTCTTTTTGATTAATATGTAATTATTCACTGAATCCAAATTCGATTAACTGACCGTATATGCTCCTGCCATATTTGAGAGAATTTGAAAATTCTGCGTTGCCTTCACCCTTTCAGGGTTGGTAATTATCAATTATCCATAACCGTGAGTTTCAATTTGCAAACACAGTTCACACACGGCTATTTGTCTAAACTCCATTGAAGTTATAGAGTATCTGCCATTAGAAATTGGTAGATGTTATAATTAATCTAAAATTCAACGATTGCCACCAAGCGGTTTTCGAGAGCCAGATACACCACTCTTGCTTGCACTCGCTGAATATTTTGATCTTCCAGCAGGACCTTTTCTTTGTCGATTTGGACGCTTATATCTAGAATTGCTTTGGCCATAGCCGTTTCTAGATTGTGTTTGTTTTTTTGATACCGGTCGAGTACGCCGTTCATTAGTTCTATCCACCTCAATTCGCTCACCCTGATCATTAAAGTAGTATAGAATGATTGATTTTTTCAGCAGTTTTTCGATATCCCAAAAAAATCCCTCTTCGGATTCTCCGACAAACGATATCGCCTTACCCGCTTTTCCAGCTCGACCAGTACGGCCAATGCGATGCACATAATCTTCAGGCACATTTGGCAACTCGTAATTCACAATTTGTGGCAACGCATCGATATCCAATCCGCGTGCTGCGATGTCAGTAGCAACCAAAACTCTAACTTTGTTTTCTTTAAAAGAAGCCAATGCTCGCTCACGGGCACTTTGACTCTTGTTGCCGTGAATCGCCATTGTCGTGATGCCATTCTTCTCAAGCTGAGTTGCAAGACGATTAGCACCATGTTTGGTTTTTGTGAAAACCAGTGTTTGGGTCCACTTCTCAGATTTAATCATCGTGACCAGCGTTGATGCTTTGGATTTTTGCCCAACCCTGTAAGCCTCTTGATGAATACGATCAGCAGTGGAGTTGCGCGCTGCAACTTCAACTTCCACAGGATTACTCAAAATTGAATCTGCAAACTTTTTTATCTCTTTTGAGTAAGTGGCTGAAAAGAGCAGGTTTTGGCGTTTCTTCGGCAGTAATTGGAGAATCTTTTTTATATCATTAATAAATCCCATGTCCAACATACGATCAGCTTCATCCAAAACTAATATTTCGATTGCCGACAGATTCGCAACTCCTCGTCCGCATAAATCAAGTAAGCGGCCAGGTGTAGCAACTATGATATCAAGTCCGCGACGCAAAGCTGTAATCTGAGGTTGAAAACCGACACCACCGAAAATAACCGTAGAGTGCAATTCAAGATGCTGCCCATAATCGACAATGCTCTGATGCACTTGCGTTGCGAGCTCACGAGTCGGCACTAAAACTAGAGCACGCGGACGTTTAAGAGTAAACTTTGTAGCAGATAATAGCTGCAGCAGTGGCAGACTAAAAGCAGCAGTCTTGCCGGTCCCGGTCTGAGCACCGCCAATAACATCTTTGCCTTGAAGAATAGCCGGAATGGCCTGGAATTGTATAGGAGAAGGCGATTGATATCCTTTGATAGCAACTGCCTCAATAAGTTCGGGGCGAAGCCCGAGTTCTGAGAATAACATAATATTTATAAAAAGTTGAAGTCGCTTCCCTCACCTTTCGATGAGTCTAACCTTGCAACTTCAGTCAAAGGTTTTACCTTCGAATTGATTTCATTTATGTCTCGATTAGATATTGATTCTAGTCAGACGATGAATGACACGATCAGTATTTCGTCATTCATATTTGAACAGACATAAGTAAAAAATTGATGTTTGACCAGCAAAAAATTTATTTTCACATATTTGTGAGTTAAAAACTATTATAGCGTTTGCCAACTTTTTGGATTTCGAAATCCTAACTAACGGATAAAATATCAGTTTATTGTAAATGGAAACATAAAAAAATTCTCACTTACAACAAGCAGAATCTTCACCATATTTATCATGATGCCGCAACCATTCCATACCAAAATTTAACCCTTCTTCATCACGTCCTTTCGGCACAATATCAAGTAAATGATAAGGCACTATAAACTGATCTAATCCTCTCTGGTAAGTTGAGTAGGTGTGAAAAATTTCTCCGTTATTATTTTTATAAAAAACAGAAATCCCCGGACCTTCATCAGAAAAATAGTCATTCATATCGTAGTTATAATAAACTTTACCTTCTTTCTTTTCTTCTTCGGTAAATGAAACATTAAAATCAAAATTAAATTCACTGCCAAATGATGAAAGCCATGTAATGTTCCAGCCCATCCGTTTTTTATATTCATTTATCTTTTTCAATGGCGCTCTAGAAACCGTCACAAAACTAACGTCACGATGTTTCAAATGAATTTCTGCTCCGTTATAACTATCAGCTAAAAAGCTACAGCCACTACAGCCCTCTTCCCATTCCGGCCCCAACATAAAATGGTAGATTATTAACTGAGATTTGCCATCGAATAAATCTGACAATGTTACCTTTCCATTTACATATTCAAACTTATAATTCTTTTCAATTTTCAGCCAAGGTAAGGCGCGACTTTCTTTACGTAATTCATCCCGTTGCCGAGTAAACTCTTTTTCTTTTTTAAGATGTTCTTTTCGAGCAGTGACCCACTCTTCTTTAGAAACGACTTTGTGATTTTCCATGATACTTCTTTGATTCACTTAATTTTATAGATAATAATAATAATAATCCAATTACTAAAGAAAAATGTACGGGTTCGGGTATCAATGTCGTTGATGCAATTATTGAAGATGAAATTATTCCGGCAATTTCTTCACGAATAACATCACCCATCAATCGAAGACTCTGCTCTAATTCAACATGCACAAATGTAGAATTTACAGAGGATGAATAAATTCTCTGTTCAGTTAATGTTGCCCCGAGAGTTGAAAAAGTTGAACCGACTATAGTTTCGTTTACAGTTACATTGTCGGCAGCACTTACATCGAGGGTGTTGTAGGCATAACTATCATATCCGGCAGCATCTATTTTCGCATCCAAATCAATTACCTCTTGAGAAACCAGTCCAGTGCCATTTGACAGGACTGCATCAGAGCCTGCAGGAAATGCTGCGTGTGTTGCCGAAGCGCCGTTATAACCATGAATTGAATAGCTGACATATGAAGTATTCAAATCTGTCCAGGTTTCATGAACAGTTTGAAAAATAGAATTTTCTAAATGAGCAACATCCGCAGTATCTTCTCCGTTAGCATCACGGTGGGCTCCTGCCAACATAAATCCTTTGGAGCCTGAAGAATTGAATGCCAATGCTGCGACTTGCCATGTTCTTGTATCGTGTAAAAGGTGGGGTGCCTGAATAACAGCTGCTCTTTGAGCATTTGATCGAACAAAATATGACCCCCAGCCAGTCTGTTGCGCACCTCCACTCAAAACTTCACGAGCCCCATAAAAAATATTACTCGTGTTAGTATCAGTATATTTCACGATTTCATAATTCAATGCTGCAGCTAGTGTATTAGCAGTTGAATGATTGCCATTGTATAAATTAGTTATCATAGTAGCAAAGGAAGTTTGCTGACCTGATGTGGGTGCAACATAGTTACTGCTCGCTTCTAAAAAAGCTAAATCTTTCAAACGCTCAATCTCATCGACAAAATTGCCGCTTTCATCTGCTATATTTGCAGACAAAATATTATTAAATGATGCGATAATTAAAACTGCAGCTAGATACCTTTTTATATTCATATTTAAATTTCAATAATTACACATATAAAATTATATAGTAATATTCGGTTTATAAATATAAAGGTGAGGCTATGATTAGTTAAAAATTTAATGCAAAATAATACGTTATGTTTCTATTGTCAACGTCATAGTTTTGTAGTAACTTAAAATATTTAAAATTGACTCACAGTTAGTTAAAATCAGTGACCCATTAGAATTACCGGTAGACATACAAAGTTCAAATGATGGCAGTGCACTTCTGTTTGTAGTTGAGCGAAAAGGAATAATTAAAATTATAGAAAATAATTCACTCAATCAAACCGCTTTTCTAGATATCACTAATAAGGTTTTTTCGTTCGGCTCTGAACAGGGATTACTTGGTCTGGCATTTCCAAAAGACTATCAAACAACTGGAATATTTTATATAAATTATACTGCCACTAATGGTTTTGATGTATTTCTAGAGTATCACAATTTTCAATAAAACCAACAAATCCAAAGGAAGCTGACCCGACATCTGAATTATTACTATTAGAAATTAACCAACCATTTACCAATCATAATGGCGGACAAATTCAGTTTGGCCCGGATGGTTATTTATATATTGCCACAGGTGATGGTGGATCCGGTGGAGATCCGGGTAATCGTGCACAAAACTTAAATAATCTATTAGGGAAAATTTTGCGCATTGATGTCAGTGGCGACGATTTCCCAACTGACGATTTTAAAAATTATAAAATTCCACCCAATAATCCGTTTATTGAAAACGATGCTGCACGTGATGAAATATGGGCACTCGGTCTTCGTAACCCATGGCGTTTCTCATTTGATCGTAATACCGGTGAAATGTTTATCGCTGATGTCGGTCAGAGTAGTCAGGAGGAAATAAATCATCTATCATCAACTGGTCAGAGTGGCATAAATTTTGGCTGGAGAATAAAAGAAGGTTCTTTGAATTTTAGTGTGCCATCAGGTGGTGTTCCAGAAGGATTAACCGATCCGGTTTTTGAGTACAGTCACAACATTGGCAATAATTGTTCTATTACAGGAGGCTACGTTTACCGAGGAACTCTCTATCCAAGAATGTTTGGATTATACTTTTATGGTGATTATTGTTCGGGCCGTATTTGGGCGTTAAAAAATTTGCATGGCAATTGGGTTAGCAAAGAGTTGTTGGATACTTCAATGTTTTTATCAACATTTGGCGAAGATGAAATGGGCAATCTATATGTATCTGATTACACAAATGGAATCATCTATCATATTGCTGATAGTGATAATAAAACTCACTTAACAACATCAGATATTTTGCAAACTGAAAATTCATTTAAGTTTAACTTTGAAACTATTCCAGGTAAAATGTTCGATGTAGAATTTTCAAATAATATAAACGGCAGTTGGTCAAAAATTGGCGATACCATGATCAGCAATGGTACCAAACAAACTTTTGAAGATACATCTGCTGACATAAATAATAACGCTTCTCGTTTTTATCGGATAAGAGTATTCGACAATGACGAGTAATAACGTTTTAATTATATTAAACTTGAAAGACTAGGTCTTCGGCCGAGATCTCAGTCAAACGGCCAGTCGTCCCTACCAATTTTATTCCCTGTTCTCAGTCTACTTTATCGACAAAATTTTCTGATAACTTATTATCAACAGAACAATAACCAGCCCAAAAACTAACGCCGATTCAGCAGGCTCGGGCACAGACGGTGGCACAACTACTACAGCCAAATCCCAACCGATGATATCAAATGCTCCTTTATCTATGTCTGTAAGATTCGGATTTTCACCTTCGTCAGAATTAGGATCCATTATACCTAACCCCGCAAAATTAGCCCAATGACTGGCCTGATGGCCATCACCATTATACGTACCTGTGGCAAAAGGAATCCTTGGGACAATATTACTCGCACCACCTTCGATTGAAAGATAAGGACTGCCACCGGCAGCCAAGTCCAAAATCCCTGATCCCAATGCCACACTATCATCGGAAAACCTGAATAAGTCTAACACAGAAAATACCGCAAAACTATTTAAATCTCGTGGCGCATTTGGCCCAGATCCGAAAGAACTATCAACACTGGAAACACCAGATGTAAATCCAAGTGCATGGCCGATTTCATGGATAGCTACTCCAATAAAGTCAAACGCATTTGATGCAATGCCATCAGATCTATCGAAATCAAACGTAAAGTCACTGTCGAATTTTATCAGGGCATCTTTTGCTGTGTCGCTTCCACTTAGCAGTCCCAGAGCTTTAGCATTAGCTCTATTTACTGCTAGATGTGTATTATTTCCTGAACCATTATTATCGGTAATGATAGTGCCGGAAGAATCTTGCGTTCGGAATGTTAAGTCACTACCTGACGGCAAATTAAATACCGATAAAGCGTCGATGGAACTTGTCTGATCTGTAGCCAATGCACTCTTAACACTGGTATAGGACAAGCTGAGTAATTCTGAAGATGCACTGGCTAATGAGCTAGTAGTTAGAGGCTCGAACGATATATCTATATTTACCGTAACATTATCTGTTACGGTGCTACTCCAGATATCACCTGCAGCATTAAATCCATTTAGAGCGTCAGTGCTTATACCACCGGGAGTAATGTCATTGAAATTAAAGGTGAGTCCCAGAAGAGGTATCGTTTTAATATTTAACAGGCATACCAGTAGAGTGATTTTAATGTAACGATTATATTTTGTGATCATAGTGTATATAGTTGAAGTTTAAGAGTGATTGAGTAAACCATGTTATGGTGATGGAATGTTTATGCAAGGTAAATATAATTCTGATGTAACCTGGTTAGCCAATTGAATGGCGTCGAGCTTTTGACTAGAAATAGATTTAAGCAAAGGCTGTCAGCTCGATGCACAACAGGCGAGACACAGCTCGTTAGAGGCATTTCGCAAGACTTCGGCAAGCTCAGTCGAGTCACGGAGGCCCTACATCTTAATAGCATGTCGATAATGTTTGTAGGGCTGGAGCGAGGAGGCTGTTGAAAAACAGCAAAAGATATTGTACACTTTTGTCATTGCGAGCCATCAGCATGATGGCGCGGCAATCTATCAGCATTCCACGATCTGGATTGCCCGCGGCGCGGCGCTTCTCGCAATGACAATTGCGTAGTCTTACTGTTTTTCAACAGCCTCCTCGCGCGATGCCTAATATCGAGAATCAGCCTGAGCTCAGTCGAAGAGCCAGTTGTCCCTACTATACTTATTCCCTGTTATCAGTCTACTTTTTCGACTGATACTTCTTACTACCAATTCGCAACAAGACAATTGCCAATCCAAAAGCTAACGTAGTTTCTGCCGGTTCAGGAATAGCAGAAGTTATATCCCAGCCGATAACATCAAATGCTAAATAGTCTAATCCCGTAACATCACCAAATTCGCCTAATGCAAAAGTTGGATCCATTATCCCAATATCCAGATTGTCCTTAAAGTGACTGGCCTGCTGACCATCACCAAAAGTTGCTCCTGTTGAAAATAAAGCGTCATTTGTGTTCCCTCCGTCAATTGAAAGATAAGGGATCCCGCCTACTGCTAAATCAAGCACTCCAGACCCTAACGCTATACTGTCATCTGAATACCTGAAAAGATCAAGGGGGCTGAATATTGAAGTGTCATTTAAATCAGATCCGGGGTTAGTATCAACAGTATCAACACCACTGATAAACCCAAGTACATGCCCAATTTCGTGAATAGCAATGCCAACAAAATCAATTGAGCCGGAAGCAATTCCATCGGATGAATCAAAATCAAAATTAAAGTTGTCACTAAATGTAATAAACGCATCAACAGTTGTATCATTTCCGGCAATCAATCCTAATGCCTTCGCATTAGCTCTGTTTACACTCAAGGTTGTATTATTAGTCGTATTATTATTATCTAAAATTATAGTGCCAGTGCCCGATGAGTCTTGCGTTCTAAAATTTATGGATGAACCTGATGGTAGATTATTAACTGCAACTGCGTCGTTTTCGGTTGATTGATCTGTTGACAGTGCACTTTTAACAGAGGTAAATGAAAAATCAGCTGAGGTTGAAGATGCACCCCCAATAATATTTGGCGGTAATGAGTCAAATTGAGTTTGAATAAAAAGAGTCACATCATCAGATAATGCTTCACTCCAAAAATCGGCCGCTTCAATAAAACCATTTGCCTGTTCTGTAGTCTGGCCACCAACTGTCAGATCTGTTAAATCAAAAGTTAGACCAAACAGAGGTATCGATAGTAGGTATAATAGTCCAATTAGAATTAATATTTTCACTGATTTTAAATTAATTAGTAGCATAGCTTTTAATTTATAAGATTAGTAAAATTTATTATTAAAATAATAAAAAATTATTAATGTCAATACACTTAAAAATATTTTATTATCTAGTTTACCTAATCTCCAATCGTTGGAACAATTTAACGTTTTCATCTAAAGACTTTTTCAATCTAACTATTATAGCATCTGCCATTAGAAATTGGTAGATGTCGTTTTCAACTCGGTACCCAAAAGAAGTTTAAAAAAAAGAAAAAAAGTCATCCCGACATGTCGGGACGTCGCGCTGCTCCTCGCGATGACAAAGTAGAAACCTAATTGTCATTGCGAGCTCTGCGAAAGCAGAGTGCGGCAATCTATCTGACTCACGTCTATTAATTGCATACACTAATTTATTTCGGTAATTTATTATGGCAGACGCTATAACTCCTCAGTTAAACTGTCAAATTGATGCATTTTTATCATTTCAAAATTGATGGCATCATTATTCAGCAATTCAATACTCGTTGAGTTAATCCAACTTTGGTTTTGAATTTGACTAGATTCTACTAACGATTCATTTATTGACAGCTTAAAAAAACCTCTAATCAGCCAATCAATCGATTCATAGACAGAAATCTGAGTAATAGCCGGAGCAACACCTCTTTGATTACCGTAGAGAAGTCTGCCAACTTCAGTAGCATGAGATGATGGTGCAGTTGATAAATTTCTCACATCACTGATTGTCTTATTTGAAAACTCAGGATTTAACGAACCGTTACTTTCTGTTATTTCGGATTAAAAATATATTGCACTTGCCAAATTTCCCAATGTTTGCTTAGACTTGGGCATTATTTATGCCAACACCAGTCGATATATCGACTCCAAGATCAGCAGCTAATTTATGAAAATCGATATCATCTTTAATTGTTCCTGATAAACTAATATTCAAATCTGAATAAATAATTCCAAATAATCATTCTAGCATCTACCAATTTATTTAAGCAGATGCTATACATAAAACATATATGAATAAATATTCTCACGGTTTAATAAATCATAAAAAAATCCTATCTAAAAATGTTAGACAGGATTTTATTTATCGAAAACTATTTAGATAAGAAAATTTTATGGTGATTTAAATTTCTTAAATCCAATTCGACCCAAAATCATAGCAAAACCCAACACAAACGCAGTTTCTGCCGGTTCTGGTATAGCAGATGTTAAATCCCAGCCAATAATATCAAATGCTAAATGGTCCAATGCCGTAACATCACCAAACTCACCGGCAGCAAAAGTTGGATCCATTATTCCAATATCGAGATTGTCCTTAAAATGACTCGCCTGTCGACCATCACCACTATTTAGACCTGTTGATAGTAAAGCAGCATTAGTAACACCTCCATCTATTGACAAATAGGGCGTTCCCCCTGTAGCTAAATCAAGAACTTCTGATCCCAAAGCTACACTGTCAGCTGAGAATCTGAATAGATCAAGTGGCGAATGTATGGCAAAATTATTTAAATCAAATCCTGTATTATTATCGAGAATATCCACACCACTGACAAATCCAAGCACATGGCCAATTTCATGAATTGCAATGCCAACAAAGTCAAATGATCCAGCAGCAATGCCGTCCGAAGAATCAAAATCAAAAGGAAATGAGCTATTAAAAGTAATTGTTGCATCAATGGTAACATCTGCAGCCGATATTAACCCCAATGCCTTCGCATTAGCTCTATTTACTTTCAATATAGTATTATTTGTGGAATTATTGTTGTCTAAAATGATAGTGCTAGACGAATTCTGAGTTCTAAAATTTATTGCTGAACCAGATGGCAAATTATTCACGGCAACTACATCGTTTGCCGTAGCTTGATCTCCTATGAGTGCATTCTTAACAGAAGTGAACGAAAAATCAGCTTTAGCTGAAGATGCACTACCAAGAATTCCCGGGTCAAGTGCTTCAAATTTTGTATCTATGAAAATTGTGACATTATCAGAGAGTTGACTACTCCAATAATTAGCAGCCTCATCAAAACCGTTTGCCTGTACCGCGGATTGACCACCAACTGTCAGATCTAATAAATCAAAAGTTAGACTAAACAGTGGTAATGTTTGTAGATTTAATAGTCCAATAAGAATTAATATTTTTAATGATTTTAATCTATTTAGTAGCATAATTTTTTATTTTAATATTAGAAAAACTAGGATTTAAATTATACGATGTATAAAAAAATAAAATGCTCAATAAAGTCAATATACAATAAAACTTATTATCTAGTTTTCTTAATTTCCAAACGTTGAAATAGATTAAAGTCCTCATCTAAAGATTTTTTCAATCTTACTGTTAACTCTTCAGTTGCTGTATCAACTGAATCCATATTTATCATATCAAAATTGACAGGATTACTGTTCCAGTTGACTAAATCAGCACTCCAGGAGATTATATACTCTATATCTACAGCATCTTTTCTTCGCCTGTATTTTAGGGTAAGATATTTCTTATTATCAGCCGGATCAATAAATTCACCCTGAACCGGAAACAAGAAAGTCTCTAAATTATTCATATTTAAAGCATACTCCATTAAATTTGAAATCCCATTTCCATCCGGATCGGCTAACGCAAGTGTATCGATATTCGAACTAGAATTGTATTTTAAATTGGCCCAGTCATTATATGTCTCAATTAATTCGATTTCATTACTGTGCCAGGCAATTGCATAGTTGGTTAGTTCCGTACTTCCATCAGCATGAGATACTTCAATAAGATACTGACCAGGAGATAAATTATTCGGCAAATATGTATGTTCATAGTTATCTTTCGAACTATCACTAACTTTTAGACGATCAGTACTTGAAAAATTTTCGCTTTTAAATAACGACATCTTAAGATTGGAGACCTGTGAAGTTGTAACTCCCCAAGCAACTCCAGCACCACTTTTTGTAATTTTTCTATTCCAGGTTAAAACTATTGAGAGTTTCTCTAAACGTTTGCCCAATGGAATATCTAAAAAGTATTTTTGTTTTTCATTATTTGAAATTGTTGAGAAATCCCAACCGGTACTGGAATTATTTTTAGGCTGACTCGGATTGAATGGTACTTCTTCACCTGAGACTAATACTTGATAACTGTTAAAAATATTCAGTTCCCCGGCGCCAAATTTTGTATCGAAAGGTTGAGTCTCAGTATTACGCCAATCAGGAAATTCTTCTTTGGTCGCACCTGCTAATAAAATTGCTCTCAATGTTTCAGGTTGAGTAGCGTTACCCGGAGATTCAGAAAGCTCCGATTTTTCCAATGCAGTTTCATAGAGTAATGAAGCCGCACCGGAAACGACAGGCACAGCGTAACTTGTCGCACTTGCTGGAACTACAATTTCCGGTTTCAACCTACCCTTTTCCGTAATCAATGTAAAACCGGAACTGTGGTTGCCATTTGTCAGACCGACTGACAGAGCGTTATAACTGCCGGCAAGAATATTAGGGACATCAGAACTACTACCATTATCCAGGCCAACCACCGCCAAAAATTTGTCCCGATCAATGGCAAAATCAAATCTTTCTACTGTCTCTTTATCCAGCAATTCAATACTGGTTGGGTTTATCCAACTGTGGTTTTGAATGTGATTTGTTTCCGCCAACGGTTCATTTAGAGAAGGTTTCAAAAACCCATTATTTCTCCAATCGATTGATTCATAGAGATCAATCTGAGTGATAGCAGGAGCAATTCCGCTTTGATTTCCATACAGCAGTCTGCCCACTTCAGTAGCATGAGATGATGTTGCAGTGGATAAATTTCTGACGTCTATTATTGATTTATTAGTAAAATCCGGATTGGGAGAACCATTATTCAAAGTCTCTTTAGGTTTGAAAATAAATTGGCCCATACCAAATTTCCCAAGATTTGCTTCAACTTGCGTTACTTTAACTCCAGAACCTGTAGGCATACTTTCACCTAACTCAGCAGCTAATTTATGGTAATCAATATCATCTTTAATTGTTCCTGATAAACTAATATTCAAATCTGAAAAAATAATTCCAGATAAGTTTAACACTAAAAATATATTAATAAATAATCTCACGGCTTAATAACTCATAAAAAAATCCTGTCTAAAAATGTTAGACAGGATTTTATTTATTGAAAACTATTTAGATAAGAAAATTTTTATGATGATTTAAACTTTTTAAAACCAATTCGACCCAATATCATTGCAAAACCCAACATAAAAGCAGTTTCTGCCGGTTCAGGGATAGCAGAAGCTGAATCCCAGCCCATAACGTCAAATGCTAAAAGATCATTAGCACTGACACTCAAATTTTCAGCTAAAGAAGCGGTTGGATCCAACAGTCCAATTCCCAAACTGTCTTTCCAGTGACTTGCCTGCTGTCCATCTCCATTAGCACTTCCAGTAGAATAATTTGCTAATGCAATAGTACCTCCATTGATAGAAAAGTAAGGTGACCCACCAGTGGCTAAATCTAATATCTCAGATCCCAAAGCAACACTGTCTGCTGAATATCTGAACAAATCCCATACACTGAATACTCTGAAACTACTAAGGTCAAACGGTGCAGAAGCACCATTAGTATGAACAGCATCAACAACATCTACACCACTGCGAAACCCTAAAGAGTGGCCAATTTCATGTGCAGCAATACCAACGAAATCAAATGCCCCTGCAGCAATACCGTTAGAGGCATCAAAATCAAAAGTGAAATCACTATTGAATGAGATATTCGCATCTTGAGCGGTATCAGTGCCACTAATCAAACCAATTGCTTTGGCATTGGCACGATTTACATCTAATACAGAATTATTGGATCCACCGTCATTATCTGTAATGATCGTCCCCGAAGAATTTTGTGTTCTAAATGTTAATGCACTTCCAGAGGGTAAATTTGAAACTGCAGTTGCATCGTTGGCAGTTTTAGCATCTGAAGTTAGAGCAGTCTTTACAGCACTATAACTAAAGCCGGCTGTTTGTGACCCGGCTGATCCAATGATTCCCGCTCCTAATACTGTAAACTGAATATCAACATTAACTGTGACATTGTCAGATAATTCATTTTCCCAAAGAGTTGCAGCATCATTAAATCCCTGTAAAGCTTGAGCACTCATTCCACCTGATGTGACATCGTTAAAATTTATGTTAAGTGCTGATGTGACTTGAGTAATAATTAAAAGACTTAGAACAGAAACAGAGAGTATTTTCATAAATGACGTAGATTGAAATTAAGTAAAATATAATTATAATGTTATCGTAAATGTAAGAATAGAAAGGATTGTCAAACAGAATAACCAAATCTGAACAAGTTGTGTATAACAACTGAATCTGTGATAGAATACTTCAATCCTTTTTATCTTTCCTATAAATCGAAAACAACGGTGAATAAATTTTGCGCACCAATTCGTTATGCTGGAAAAAGACCTCCAACGGACTGAATATTTGAAATTGCTTCCTGCCAAAACCATTATCCCAGGAACTGTAAAACGGCCAAACATGTTTTTTTGAAGCGTTGTAGTTTAAATCTTTATCGAAAGACTTTTGAACTTCTGACCAATAGAGAAAGTATAAGAACTGTTTCTGCACAATTTCTAATCCGCGATCCGTCCAGGTTCTTTTACGAAATAAAGGCCAGAGTATCCATTTTTTTGTAAAATCATTATGGGTTTCATTCATATAAAATGGCAGCCATCTGTTTTTAGTTTTCACCTCTCCGTATGCCCGAACAAATAATGGCCATAAATAACGTTTTTCGTAATAGTCAGGTTCAGACTTTAATGTAGTCCCCCAAAATGGCCAACCGAATGTTTTGCCGACTTCATTTTCTTTCTTAACATGATAGTAAAACGGCAAAAACGCTTTTTTGTATGTTGGAAATTCTTCACTTAATGAGTTTTGATAATTAAAATAGAAGGGCCACATCAGATATCGATGATCAAACTCGTTAAGTTTTTTTTCAGAACCAAAGAATGGCCAAAACTCAAAACCACTTACGCCATCCCCGCTGTGAGATTTTAAAAACGGCCATGGAAAAGTTTGAGTAATTTGGCCTTTTTTTTCAAATCTGCCGTAGAGCGGAAAAAGTATCCAGTTAAATTTCTTAAAACCGAGCTTGTCTTTAATATTTCCATAAATTGGAAATAACGCTTTGTATGAGGTCTCAGGGTTACCGGTTTTTTTTGAAAAATAAAATGGCCAGATTTCAAATTTTTTTGTCACCTCTATATCATCTCTAATAAACTTTTCCTTACGAATCAATGACAGAAAATTCCAGGAATAACCATTTACATATTTCCGGTGATTAAATAGTGGGTAAAGAAAATGAGTTTGGCCGGTTTCAGTATTGTGATCATACTTCTTATAATAAAAAGGCCGGATAATTTTTTCGCTTACATCACCATTTCGATTAGATTCAAACAATGGAGGAAAAGATTTTTTTCCATAAGAGAAATTTATACTAGACAGAAAAACTATTTGAAAAAGAATAAGTAGAGAAAACTTCATAAATAGAAAGATTATAATTTATCAAAGAAATTATTGCTAAGTGGTACTTCAGTAGGACGCCAATATCGAAGATGTATTGATTGATATAAAGATGTATTTATTTGCCACAGATAAAACACAGATTGAACACAGATAATAATAAGATAATTGAATAGCATAAATGAGATATAATGGGCATCAATTTAAGTTTATAATATTTTAAATCAAGATATGTTGATCAATATTAGTTATTAAAATTATGGGGTTAAATGACTAACAGTTTTAAAAAAATCTGTGTTCAATCTGTGTTTTATCTGTGGCAAAAAAATTATTGTTTAAAATTCTTGACTTCTATTACTTCTAATAAGTTGGCAGTTACAATATTAATTAGTAATTAACATAACAATGAGAATCACAGGAGGCAGAGCCAGGGGGATTAAACTTCAAACGTTGAATACAAATTCTATTCGACCGGCTACGGATAAAATGCGTCAAGCAGTGTTCTCTAGTATAGGAGATAATATTATTGATAAATCAATATTGGATCTTTTTTCAGGTAGTGGCTCATTGGGCCTGGAAGCGATAAGCCGCGGAGCATCGCGTTGCGTTTTCATTGAAAAAAACCAAAATCAACTTAAACTTTTAAAGCAAAATTTTAAAGCCGTTTGCAAAAGTGCTAATATTAAATCATCGGATTTTTCGGCATTCTTTTATAACGTAGATGTCTTTAAGTGGAATCCATCAGAATTTGATAATTTTGATTATATTTTTCTAGATCCCCCATTTGCATTAGTTGAAGAAAATGGGTTCGTTCTTATTGATAAATATGGAAATTTTCTCAATGATAGTTCAGCATCCAGAATTGTTTTTGAGATGCCGGGAATAAACAATATTAAACACAAAGATTTTGAGATAGTAAAAAAATTGGGACACGGCAATCGAGAACCGACAGTTGTTTTTTATAAGCGAAAAACAATTTGAATTACAATTCGGAAAAAATCGAACGAACGAGGTCTCAACCGAACGGACAGCCCGTCCCTACCCTTTATAGCAAAATTCAATCACAATCTTAACACATACTAATTTAGAGATAACCGATCCTGGAGGCAATCAAACTAACGGCTGCAATACAGGCTGTCTCTGATCGCAGAACTCGATCACCTAACTTAGCCAGACAAAAATTATTTTCTCTTAAAATATTTCTTTCCGCTGCTGACCATCCACTTTCCGGGCCTATAGCAATTAGAGTTTTTTCAGACCTCAATTTTATTTCAGACAACTTTTCTGTCGACTCGTAAACATCAAGTGCAATTTTATTTTCACCTTTATTCAAAATTTCAATGCAGCAGTTCAAGTTAACAAAATGATACACGTCAGGTATAATAGTGGTAAAGGCCTGTTCAGCACCCATAACAAGTTGACGTTGCCATTCACTTGTAGTCCATAATTTACTCTGTTTATAGGAAGGTTCACTTTTATCCGATTGAAAAATATAAATTGATGACACACCGAGACTGGTAGATTCTCGTAAAATTTTTCGCATTGTTTGTGGACGCATATAACTAATCAATAGAGAAATTGGTAAGAAGGCTGATGGTCGATTTTCCAACCATTTAAATTCTAATTCTAATCCACCTTCAATTTCAGAAATAATTTTTGCTTTTCCCAATGGTCCATTAACAACGCCGACATCAAAGCTATCCCCTACTTTCATTTTAAGCACATTTAATATATGCAGAGTTCTCGGATCAGTTGCAGATAGAACTTCTTTTTCAATATGTTTCTTAAATAAAATTAAATTCATCCTGTTTTAGATTTGTCGATTTTTTCAGATAAATAGTTTTAAATATTATCGAAAAGACACTTGAAAGAAATGCCAAGTTAGTTGTAGATATTTATTATTATTAAACATATAAGTAATGTTAAACAGTAAAAAATATGGATGTTGATACAGTTTTACTTGAAGCAGATGAAAAAATGTCTGGGGCAGTTCTGCATACACAGCAGGAATTTAACACATTAAATACAGGTAAGGCCAACCCCAATATGGTAGAAAACCTGTCTGTAACTGTTGAGGCATATGGGGGTTCTTCAATGCAGATAAAAGAAATGGCAGCAGTGACCACACCCGACGCGCGGACGATTCAAATTCAACCGTGGGACAAGTCAGTTGTCAAAGAAATTGAGAAAGCAATTCAGACTGCAAAACTCGGACTGAATCCACTGAACGATGGTTCTGTTATTCGCATCCCAATCCCGGAATTAAGTGGAGAAAGACGTCGTGAGCTTATTAAAGTCGCACACAACATGGCTGAAGAAGGCCGAATAAGTATCAGGCATGCGAGAAAGGATGCTTTAGATCAATTCAAAAAAATGCAAAAAGACAGCACTATTACTGAAGATGATTTGAAGAGGTTAGAGAAAGACATTCAGACTGAAACTGACAACAGCATTCAAAAAATTGGCCGTGAGCTAGAAACTAAAGAAAAAGAGCTTAAGACAATTTAGCTGATAAAATTTTATGGCCTTCTCAACTGAAAATGTTAAACGAGTTGTCATTAAACTCGGCACAGGAATTTTAACAAATGGTAGTGGTGATTTAAATTCTGAAAAGGTACACAATATCTGTAAGCAAGTTACCAAACTGCAAAATAAAAGCATTGAAGTTATAGTCGTTAGTTCCGGATCAATTGGAGTCGGCATGGGACAACTAAAATTAGCAAAGCGCCCTACTGATCTTTCAACCTTACAAGCCTGTGCGGCAGTCGGTCAAACATTGCTGATCAATATATGGCGCGAGGGGTTTGCTACTGGAAATATTAATGTAGCCCAAATCTTACTCACTCACGGAGATATTTGTGGTGAACATAGACATATCGCGGTAAAAAATACTATCGATCGTTTGTTGTCGTTGGGAATTGTGCCGGTAATAAATGAGAACGACACAGTTAGTACCGACGAAATAACATTTGGTGATAACGATATTTTAGCAGCCTTAACAGCAAAATTGGTAGAAGCGGATTATCTAATAATTTTGTCAACAATTTCGGGATTATTAGACTTGAGTGATAATAATAAATTAATCTCAAAGGTTGAAAAGATCACACCTGAAATAGAACAGTTAGCCGAAGATATAAAAAATGAATATTCAGTCGGTGGAATGAAAAGCAAAATTGAGGCAGCCAAAATTGCAGTTAGTGCAGGATGTAAAGTATTTATAGGCTCAGGAGCTGATCCTACTATTATCAGTCAAGTACTCGATGGGAGTGCAGTCGGTACTTTTTTTGAACTTGAGTAACTTTATTTTTTATTAGCCACGGATCAAACTCGGATTAGAGCATCTGCCATAATAAATTGGAAGATGTCGTTTTCAACTCGGTACCGAAATAAATTAGTGTCTGCAATTAATAAACGTAAGTCAGATAGATTGCCACACTCTGCTAATGCAGAGTTCGCAATGACAATTAGGTTTTTACTTTGTCATCGCGAGGAGCAGCGCGACGTGGCGATCCATGACTTTTTCAGGCAGATCTTTTTCAAATATTATACGACTTTAAATCAATATATTATCAAATGTAGTGGATGCTGTATATTCTATCTATTTCGGTACCGAGTTGAAAACGACATCTTCCAATTTATTATGGCAGATGCTATAAACACGGATTTTATTCATGGAAATTGAGTTTACGATTTACCATATCTCACGAACTAATAATATTGAGACCTGTAACATATTGAAATTGTAAATCAAAAAATCCGCGTTTAATCCGCGTACATCCGTGGCTAAAATTTTTATTGAATTACCGAAACGTACCTGGCTCCGCGAAAGCGTCCGGCTCAGTCTCCGGGCGGCTGACGCGCGCCCTCCGCCTCGAGCTCTGCCGTTTCGCTCCACTGCTCTCTATCTTTTAAAACTGAACTGGGGGCAAGAACAACACGAAAACCCATATCCCGGCAGCGGTTCGACGGGTGACCCCAATTCCGGAACGCCGATCGGCAGTAGATGCCGACACTGCCCCATCTGCCGCCGCGTATGACGCGGTTGGTTCCCGTGGAGATATCCCCAAAACGTTGTAATAAATTTTTTCTGAAATGCCAGGTATTGGCATGTTTTATATAAGAAAATAACGCTGTCAGTCGTTGTTGTATCATTAGATCGAAACAACTTGATTTTATAATTTCATTTCCGTAATAACGGTACTTTTGCATAAATCTTTTTTTGGAATTTTGAGATAGTAAAAAACCGTTTATCGTAACTCTATAACCAAGAAACGGCACGCCGTTGTACACATGTCTGACTCCGGTTTTCTCTTTAAGATTCAGTTTCAATTTTTGATTTAAAAATTTCTCAATTTCAATTCGAACGGTCTGTAAATAATTCTTATCATTATGCCAGATTATAAAATCATCCATGTATCGTACATATAGCATCTGCCATAAGAAATTGGTAGATGTCGTTTTCAACTCGGTACTGAAATAGATAGGATGTTACGTTTGGTTGTATATTAAAATACGTTTAGCATTTCGCAAAAGTTCTGTCTGTATCGAGGCTAAAAAAGTCATGGATCGCCACGTCGCGCTGCTCCTCGCGATGACAAAGTAAAAACCTAATTGTCATTGCGAGCTCTGCAAAAGCAGAGTGTGGCAATCTATC
>JAJFLR010000088.1 GCA_021772565.1 Opitutales bacterium
TTCATAATTTTTCGGTATTGTTGATGCGATATCATCCCTTAACTCTGATTGCCTTCCGCCAAAAAGCTCCAGGCTTTTTGACAAAACAATGGTAGGGATTTTTAATTGTCGTTAATAGGGAGTTCTAATTGTCGCTGGCCAATAGCATCTACCAATTTATTATGTCAGATGCTATAGTCCTGAAATTTAGGATATACGAAAACATATATGGCATTTGCTCTAGTTCAAATAATCGTCTAATAATTTGATCATTTGAAAATCCTGGCTGACTTTAAACTTATAACTTCGATAGATATAAAATTTAAAACTGCATATTAACACCTAAAGAAAAACTACGACCTGGCAATGGCGTATATTCCTTTAAAAAAGAAGCATGCACTCGCCCATCTGCATCGGTCAAATTACTTCCTTTTAACAAAATATTAAAATCAATATTTTTGATTGTTTGAGTAAATTTAAAATCTGCATTAAAAAAAGCATATTCGTCAGTCGAATTTTCTGATGGTGTAATTTTATTTTGATCTTCAACAAATCGAACCTCAAACCCTAGATTCATATTTTTCGGCTGAAACTCCAAACGTGATCCATACCTAACCGGCGGCACTCTCGGAATAGGCAGATTTAACGTTAAATCATTTCCTCGAACAACATCGGCTAATAGGCTAATATTCATTTTCAAATTGTCTTGACTGATAAATTCATATTTGGCTTCAAATTCAGCACCATAGAATTCAGCATCTCGCTCTACATATTGGAACGCAGGAAGCTCAATATTAAAGAGTCTTTCTACGTTACCTTGATTTTCCAAAAAAATGAAATTATCAAATTTATAATAGAATGCTGATATAAGACCTGTTAGACTACCCGTAATTTTTTTAATGCCAAGATCAAGACCATTAGATCTTTCAATATTTAATAATTGGCCAGAACCAGGAACATTTGGATTAACTGTAGCACTGTATTTGCCTTTTTCAAAGACACCAATCGCTTCATGTGGATAAAAGGCAAATTGCTCTATTGATGTGGGCGGTCTTTCGGAATGTGCTAAATTAGCACTAAAGACAAATTTATTGTTGAGGTTATATGAAAGCGTCATAGATCCGCTTTTCGCAGTTTCTTCAAATGTATCTTTCTCCTGCAAACGATCATGTTTTTGTTTTTCGAATCGACCACCAATTTGAAATTCAAATGGCCCTAACTTTCTTGATTCAAGAAAAAATAATGCATAATTGGTCGTTTCGGTTGGTGGAGTAAATGGAAAGTTAATTGCAAATTGATTCCCCATAAAATTGAATCTACCTATTCCATTTACTTCTAACAGATATTGTTGAAATTGTATTCCAGCGACCCCGCTAAAACCAAAAAAAGGTTTATGGAATATTTCCAGTCGAGAATCAAATCCGTCATTCTCAAAAAATGATTCCGGTAATTTATTAACTGTTTCTGAATAATCATAGTCAGAATAACGTCCACGAAATTGAATTTTATCAATCGACTCAAAAGGTGTATCCAAGTCCAATTCTACATCAATTCTTCTATGTTTTTGATCCACCCTTACAATATCAAGTTCACTTTCACTTAGCACAGTAGGGTTATCAAAAATCCCACGTGGAAATGGAACGACACCATAGTTTGAGTTATATCCATTTACCGACAATCCGGCTCTTCCTTTATCCCAAAAATAAGCAATACCAGCTGATCCTATTACTGAATCTGAATCAGTATTGGGTATTTCAGAAATAAATGTTGTTGTTGCATTAGCATTTCCCAAAGCAACATCTAGCTGAGATATCTTTCCAGTACTTGCTCTATCTGGTATTTTAAAATTACCTGTATTTCGTGAGACCCCATTTAAATTTATGACAAAATCTCCTACAGATTCACTTACCATTAACACCGTTGTACGCTCATCAACAGCAGAATTATACCTGAATTCAAGATTCACAGGTTGATAATCCTCTTCAAGTTTTCTTTTAGGTATGTTTTTAGATTTAACGTTAACAGCTCCACCAATAGCACCTCCACCATATAATAATGTAGATGAGTTGCGCACTATTTCCAAACTATCAATCAGCAAAGGCTCAACACTCACACCATGATCAGGACTAACATTTGACAGATCTCCTGTATTGATTCCATTTTCAAGTACCAAGACCCTATTGCCATCGAACCCCCTTATCACGGGCCTGCTCGTTGTTGGACCATAGTATGTCGAGGATACACCTGGCTGCCAAGACAGTGTCTCACCTAAAGTAGATTTAGTCAATAATTTCAAATCTTCCTCTGTAAGAAAAGTTATCGGTACATACTGCAGTTCAGATACCTCTGTAATTTGTTCTTCAACTACAAACTCTTCGAGTTCAGCGATTTCTTCGTCTCCAATATATTGAGAAAGTTGAGTGTCCCTCTTGCTTAAGGCCTTTTTGTCTGTTAATTTTTCCTGTAGTGAACCAGATTTATTACGGTCATTTTTATTGATTGCAAAATCAGCTACTTTTTTAGCTTTACCCTTAATAGAAGTTATACTGGCAGTACTTTCACTAACGACTGCCGAACCTTTTGAGGGCAATTTAAAACTTTTATCAGATTGCTTTATTATTTTTGATTTAGCAAAAACAGTACGAGATAGATCTTTTTTAAAATTAATATTATCCAAATAAATCACCCCCTCCTCACTCGGTTCAAACCCGAATATTAATGTTTTTATCTTACCAGTTACACCAAAATAATTTAGTGGAATAATGACTTCTTGCCATACATTTGTTACCGTTTTTTGGAGAAAATTTTCAGCTGATTGATTAACTATCGATTTTTTTATTTTATTAAACTTACTGTTGTTTAACATAAGCCCGACTTTATCAACTCCCTTTTCCCCTTTAACCCAAAATGATAGGTAATCGTATTCAGAGCTGTTTATTCCTCTCTTATTTATACTACCTAGATCAATGTAAATTCCACTAGAACCTTGTTTAGAACCTTGATACAAAATGGCTAAACACTGTCCATTTTTACCTTTTAATTCATTATTAACAGTGAAAGTAAGTACTGTTGAGTTATTATATTCATATTTCCCAACACTATCTTGCTCAATGGAATTTTTTAAACTAAAATCTAAAACGGTTAGTGAATCAGCAAGCAATGGGGTTATAATCAATTGAATAAAAATCACCTGAAAATAAAAAATGATCAGTAAATTCTTCATCAGTCTATATAATTCTATTATTTTATATTTAAATTAGATTAAAAAATTATCTCTCTGGGGAATTAACATTAACGGTGCAAGAGGATTATTTCATGATAATCGATAGTCAATGAGATCAACTGTGGCATTTTGCCGCACTTGGATTAGTTGCCAATTACATTAGCAACGTATAATTATTCAAAATATAATTTTAGCTTTGGTTTATTTTCAAAATTTTTTACTCATAAATTTATGAACAATAAAAACATAATATTTTTAATACTTATCCAAATTTTATTTTCAAATTATCTATTGTCGCAAACAGCAGTACAAAGAAGATCAATTCAACAAGGTCATTTTGACATGGGCTTTACCTATACTCTTTCTGGTGCAAATCAAGGATGGGATCTTCATGTTCTCGACTGTTTTGATGTTGAATGTACAGATGGAAAAGTTTGGCAGACTAACGAGGTCAATATCTGGGTCTCACCAGTTGGACAAAATACAATTAATAGTATTACATCTTTTCTCGGCAATGTTGGTGATCCTGTTTGGGTATTGCCAGTAAACAATACGCAAGGTATCTTATTTTTTGGCATCGGTACAAAACTGATTGCACCATTTACTTTTAAAGGCCCATTCATTGGTGCATTGGGAACGTTGGACCTAACTCTCAAAAAATCTGTAGGAAGTGGTCCTGATAGAGGTGGGCAGTTTGCAATGTGGGTACCAACAATTCCTCCTACTATAAGCTTTTCTACTGTTGATGGCATTGATGATTCCGATAAATTATCTGGCATCACTGAAGGGTTTCACAATCACTACAACTGGTCTTTTACACAACCAGGTGAGTACAGTGTAGAGTTTGAAGTTACTGGAACTTTAACTGACGCAAATGGGGGCAATACAGTGGCTGGAAAAGACACTTTTAATTTTTATGTTCCATTTACTTCTAATATTACAACTGGCAATGCTGATTTCAGTATTCAATTTGATAACGTTAGCAAAACCTGGAGTCTTAATACACGAGATGAAAATCTAAGCGTTGCTTATGCAAGCAATCAAGTTTTTCACTATCTAAATGATAATGCTAAAACAACTCTATCTACTGACGATATAAATAATGGCCTCGGTTTCTTAGCAAATATTAATGATACTGTTTGGATATTACCAGAAACTGCATCTGGTAGTAGTGATCCTGTAATTTTAGGTATTTCAACAACAATACCTACAAATCAAAATAATGGAGATTGGGTCAGTGTCGGTGTAGAAAATACATTCATTAATGGAAATGTCGCAAACAGCTTACTTACCGGAGATAAACTAACTTTAGAACTTGTTTCGTTTTCCGGACCCGGAAATTTTTATTTATACCAATCTAATGGTGCAAGTGGTCAAACGGTCTATATGAACACTGCAAATAATATCGATAATACTGACAAAATTGACTTGGATACAAATAGTAAAAAAGCACTTTCTTGGGCGTTTACTGAACAGGGTCTGTACCGTTTATCATTTAGAGTGAGAGGGACACTATCGGCTGACGGATCTACGACAGTTAGTGACTTATTTACTTATGCCTTTGGTGTCGGTACCCCACCCGACTACAATTATGCAACCTGGGCAGATAGCTATGAAAGAACATATAGTTTAACTCAAAACAGTTTAGCAGATGAAACACTAGATTTTGATAATGATGGAATTGCAAACAGAGTTGAATACGCCCTATATTGGATGGGTTTTGATCCTGTTAAACCGGATATACATTTGATTCCAAATCCAGTTATCGAAAACGGATTCTTGTTTTTCGATTACATTCGAGATACTTATAAAGACCCTGGAACTTTGACTCCAGTTGGCTATATCCCTGAATTTTCAACTGATCTCAAAACCTGGACAAATTGGAATCTTATCCTGCCCACGAATCCTGATGATGTGTTCACCGGTATAACAAATGAAAAAGGTACTGCCTTTGGTTTTATACAACAGCGTCGTATCAGACTACCAATTACCAATGAAAATAATGCTTATATTCGATTGTCACTAATTAAAAACTAAATGAAATGATAATCTCATTATAATAAATTATGCATAAAAAAAATTTGACAGCTGACATTTCCCTGTGACAATTTGCCGCACTTAAACATTTAAACTGGAAACTGCCTAAAGAATATTATTAATCCGTTTAGAATAACCATTATATTGAATTCAAATAAATATTAATTATGAAAATAAATAAAATTATAACTACTTTACTTACAATATTAACGATCGGTACTATATCACCTCGTGCTGATTTTTTTACGTCAGGCCATAGTGTGATTCAGATGAATCTAATTGATGCAACACCTGGAAGTGAACAGATAGATATGAAGTTGGTCGTCAGCTCTGGTGGTATTGTTGGAGGAAACGCTGTTGCAACTAACACACCTTTCTCATTTGGAAACATAACACCCGTTATTCCTATTGAGGCATTTTTATCTTCAGTTCCTAATGCTACATGGGATATTACTGGAGGATCAAGTGCCTACTACAGAAGCTCATCTGACACACCTAACCCTGGATTTGGTGTAGAACTCGTTGAAAGCAGTATTATTACCGGTAATGCATTAAAACCAGCTACATTCGAACTCATATCAGTAACCGGCCCTGGTGACTATACTTTTTTTAGTTCCACATTTGGTTCAATCAACAATACAGTTTTTGCCTCCTCAGATGGTATTGATTCTTCTGATAAACTTGAATTAACTGGTGGACACTCACATCAGGAAATCGCCTTTTCTGAGCAAGGTGCTTATAATTTAACTTTTAAAGCCAGTGCATTTATGGATAATGGTTTTGAAAACCTTGTTACTTTTACAGACACACTGACTGTTCATGTTGTTGTTCCTGAACCAGCACATTATGCTCTTATTACATCATTTGTTTTACTGTTAATTATAAAATTTAAAGCGCGTAAGAACTAATTCCATTCAACAAATCAATCTTGGGGTTATACATAAATTTTTCTAGTCTTAACAAAAGTCATTGAATCAATACTAAATTAAATATTTAGGATAAGAATAAATTTACCAATGTATAATTCAAAATTTTTAAATTACATCTATCTTACAATTACTGTTTTATTTTTCTTTGGAATTAAAAACACATATTGCCAATCAATTTTTTCAAGTGGACATGGTGAACTAACTCTAAATCTAAATGATTCACAAGATGGTCTGGATTTTACTTTTCAAGCACCACCTGGTAGTATTGTCGATGGACAATCAATATCTGAAAATCAGACATTTAAAACAGATCAAATTGTTTTTCAAGCATCTGATAGCAGTAAAAATTCGAGACCTGAAAATAATTCTACTTTTAATTTTGATCCGTTGGGAGTTGCAGAAGGTGAGGATATTTATGAACTCGATATTACTGGTGTAAAAACACCAATATTTGGTTTTGTTATGTCACCATTACTTGGTCAGGTTAAGGACTTTGTGCCTGTTAATTTTGATTTAATTTCAGCTGTTAATACATCAAGCACAAACTCAACCAATGATCATTATTCAGTTTATCAAATTGATTTCTTTAATCCACCTACACCTGAATTTTTTATTTCCACGTTTGATAATGGAGTTACCAGTCAAGACACTTTTCCAGTATTCCCTTCAACTCAACACGGACATGCCAATATGGCTTTTTCTACACCAGGCATTTGGAAACTCACATTTCAAGGTAGAGCAACATTAAATGATAATTCAGTAATAACTGGCCAAGACACACTAACCGTTCAGGTCATTCCTGAACCAACAACTTTTGCATTGATGATTTTAGCCCTCATAACCTTAATAATATTACGCTTTAACGCAAGAGTGTCTAAATAGAAATATTATTAAGTTGATTTATTATTTTAAAGATCATCAGCCTGCCAGGTAACACGATCAAGTTATACTGTAGTTGAAAGCTCTGACTCCAATTTATAATAATCTATAGCATGTATAGACATCAGCCACAAAAAGATTTCCGTAATAGATAGAATGTTCTGTATCTATTACGTTTGAATTGCATATTAAAAAAGTCATGGATCGCCACGTCGCGATGACAAAGCGAAACATCTAATTGTCATGTTTACTTGTGATCATGTCGTCCCGATAAATCGTGACTCGGTAGCGAGCTCTGCAAATGCAGAGTGTGGCAATACTATCTGACTTACGTTTATTGATTGCATACGCTGATTTATTTCGGTACTGAGTTGCAAACGACATCTACCAATTTATTATGGCAGATGTTATAGTATTAATTTTGTAGATATTTATAATAACTTACCTCGTTATCGTCAGTAATGCTTTTTATGAATTATCATGTGGCAGTTAGCATATTAATTTTCAGCATTTAGTTAAGCTACAGTTATTAATAACTAAGTTACTATTCTGAAGATTTTTTATAAATAAAAAGTAAAATAATTAATATTCACGCGACATAATGTCGCGTTATTGCTTTGATGATTGATAGATTTTAAATATAATCTAAACTGCCATTTTCACTTTTTTTACATTACTTTATAATTACTAAAACATTTTTATTACAAATTAAGATACGATCAATTTTTATGACCTCTAAATCTAAATATTTAACAAAACCTTTATTTAATATATTATTACTAAATTTAACACTTCCCATATTATTGGTAGGTTCAAACTTAGATTTACCCGATACGAAGGTATTAAGTAATAATATTAATAACATAAGATCGTTAATCAATTCATATGCAATCAATGATGATGTTCATAATTATTTTAAATCTATCTCCGGCCTAAATTCAATTCCTTCAGATAAAAAAAACTCTGAGACAAAAGATAATTTAGAATTAGCACTCTCCCAAAAATATTATGATGATATTAATGAACCAAATAAATTAATAAAATATGGTTATCAACTTTTGTTAGCTAACAAAACTGAAAGTGCTAAAAAGTTTTTTATTAGAGTACTAGATATTAAACCACAAAATAATGATGCACTACTAGGACTCGCACTCTCCTTTAATATCGAAGGTGACCTTAAATCATTCAGGTCATATCGAAATAAAATTCTGACAGTAAAAAATGCTATTGATATTTCTCATTATCTAATTTTAGCAGAAATCGCTCTCAGTAATACTAACTATTCTGAGGCAATAGACTATTGTGAGAAAGTATTAAAAGATAATATTGAATCATACCAATTAGATCAAATTGCTGCAAAATGCTATTATGAGTTAGGCAGATTAAAAAATGCGGAAAAATTCTCAATAAAAATTCTAAATGTTGATCCCGAAAATAATGAATTCCTTTTACAGTTAGTTAATATATACAAAACTAATCAGAGCTATGATAAAGCTCTAACGATAATTGATCAATCACTGAAAAAAAATCATGAGAATCTAGTCTACCACAAACAAAAATTTGAAATTCTAGCACTACAGAAAAGATATCAAGATGCAGAAAAATATTTAGAAAATAATTTATCAACTGTTTCAAAACTAGAATTTGCAGAATTAAATGCATTTTTAAAAAATATCCAGGGCTACTCTTTAGAAGCTCTTAAAATTCTAGAACCACATCTTGATGAATCCAAAGCTACAATTAGTTGGGCTAAAATAAAAATTGCAAATGGTGACGTTGATACTGCTATTAATGCTATAAATAGAGTCCACCTTAATTTTGAACAATGGAAATCAATTTCTAGTTTTGCAAAAGAAAAGGGTGATTATATTGCAACAATCAGTCTATTGGAAATGGCTCTTAAACAACACCCTAGCAATCCCCATTTATTAAATTCGTGGGCCTGGACTGCACTTGAAACTGGAGCAGTTAATATCCAACCTATTCTTTATAGTTCTAAAAGAGCTTATGATGCATTACCTGAAAACCCCAAAATAATTGACACTTACTCAGAAGCTTTACTGTCTGCTCGTCAGTACCGAGAATGTAGAAATATACTTACTTCCAATGAATTTGTTATAAAAAACAACCCGCAGCTATTATTTACCTTGGCCTATTCTTTCGAGTTGTTAAGCCAAAATAAAAGCGCGTTAAAAAATTATACAGATTGCTTAAATTTATTAGAGAATAGTAACGAGTGGTCTCTAAGACAAACTAAAGAAGAACTTGTTGAACGCATTCATAGTTTAAAAGGATCTCAATCCTAGTTTTTGCGATAGATATAAAAATCGAGCGTGCAACTGAATTCAAAACGAAGACTTGCTCGAAGCCTAGTGACGAAATAGACATATAGAACAATCACGGCTCTTTGCAAGCAAAGGCCCTACAATAGAATCATAGAATACGTATTTATATATAAATTCTTTTTTTTCTTTAATGCCTCGTAGCTTGCTGCGAGGATCGTTACTGTAGGGCCTCCGCTTGTCGGAGTGCCTTTAAATACTGAGACTCCTCACAAAGCATCAAACTACAAAATAATTTAAAAACATTGTAATAACAGCAATTATAATAACTTACGGTGTATCTATCTTCAATCGATAGTATCTGTGATCATTATTAAGAATATTGATATCTAAAATTTCTACCGACTCGCTACTGGCGGGGTAACTAGACACACTGCCTGGAACTCCGAGCAACTGCCAAGAATCGCTTTCACTGAAATCATTTTTAAACTCCAACTCGATTCTACGCCCTGGTATTGAATTAAAAGATAAATTTAAATTTTGATTCACTTCAAAATATTGTAACTCCAATTCACCGCCACTTAAAAGTGGATTCGATTTGAGTAAAAATTCTTTATAGTTACTCAATCCATCCCCATCAGGATCAGAGTCAGATTCTGCTTCAACTGCAGAAGGATTTGAAAAATGACTCTCAGTATAATGCTCAAAACTTTCATCCTCTGCCACAACAGATTCTATAAACCGCTTCACAATATCGACAGCTTCCTGATTGACTTCACTCGTGGCAACGGGTGGCATATGTCCAAAACCTAAATTCAATAAGCGCTGGTAAATTTCTGATTCATCCAATTTATTCGGATTTATAACTTTACTCGTTGCCGTGAATGCTGTGTTATTAACCGTCCCATTAATGACTTTCATTTGATCCCAGGAAAATCCTGGCTGCGCTTTCCAGAACCCCCCACCGGGTCCTCCCTCTCTATGACATGATGAACAATTTGCCCATAGTAGAGATTTAACTCTAAAACTCAGACTCACACTTTCATCGTCCAAAGCAGCGATTGATATCAACGATTCCGGGCTGATATTCTCAGCACCTGTCAATAATCCATCATCAGTTAACTTTTTTATCTGATTTTCAGAGCCGCTTGTATATTCAAATTGTCGATTTAGCTGCCAGGTATTAAAACCTAAAATATTACCTGCGGCATCATTGTGACAATAATTACATTGAAACTCAGACGGGTAATGCCAAGTCTGCGTTCGTACAGTTTGATTTACTTCCGTTATTTGAATAGCTTCATCCAACCCACTTGCACTCAACAAAAACGCTTCACTCTCATCTTCATTCCAACGATATGTAACCGCCTTAATTGCACCACCGGTTTTAAAAACTATAAAGCGTGTCTCGAGTCGTCTGGCTGTCGCTGGATCATTGCGAGTTGTTTCTAATTCAAAATGCTTAATAAGCACAGCACCCGCAGGAAACCCCCACGGATCATACTCATTAAATGTAAACTTTGTCCCAGTAACAGTTAAAGCAAACCATCTCTTCTTCTTAGCGAAATCAGACCAGAATCTTTGATTAAGTACGTACGGAAAAATTTTTGCTTCTGGAGTTAGTGTAGTCAAATCAGAAAACACGCCAACATCAGATAATTTATTAGGCAGCGTTCCATTATTATTTATTATGCTCACAAATGCATCCAGTGTATCGTTATATTGTGCATTCGTAATAGATACACTATAATGAAATAAAACTAGTGTAATTATAAATCTCTTAAACATAACTAACTATTAAATAAATGTTGAGAGTTAGACAAATCAAAATTTTTAAATACCAATTCAAGCAATTTTACGTCTACCACCGATTGTGCTTCACTAAAGCTTCCCAGGCTCACTGGGCGTTTACTTATTTCGTCTTGCACACGAGTTAATTGGCTCGCTTGACTCAGCCCTCTCATCGTCTTCACTACCGGATTGTAAAGTCCGAACAAAAACAGGCTTAGATAATTACTTAATTCCAGCTTGCGACGTTTATCTTTCCAGGTTTTATCCATGTGCTTTTGTTTTTTGAGCACTTCGTCCAAGACTCCATTAAATACCTTGAGCAACTTCCAATGCTTGAAGTCACTCTGTTTGAAATCCATTTGACCGTTACCGACTTTTCCCATCTATATACATTATAGCAGTGTATAGTAAAAGTACAACAGGGTCTTGCCCTCGTTTTCGTCAAGCAGCTTTTATGCCGAACACTATTGGGTGGGTCGATGGGTTACAACCTCGGCAGCGTCATTCTTAAGTTGGACTCTGACATGACCAATATAAAGGAAAATTATATGTATGGACCAGGCGCTGATTACTATCTTGGCTTGAAAGAAATACAGCCTGATAATAATGCAATTAAACCAAGTAACAATCTGGTTAAACGAAAAGTTGATATATTAAATTTACACTGCAAATACATAGGGGATGTTGAATATGATAATGTTTTTTTTAATATAACTATCGATGGTGTTATGCAACGTTATCCAGCAACAGGACAGTACAATATTAAAGTGGGTCAAACATGGAGGGTCAATAAATCGTTACAATTTAAAAAATCTTTAAAGATCGAGATTTGGGATTATGAAGAATATTCGAGTAATTTCTATATAGGAACAGTTAATTTAGATAGTACTACGACCGTGAAATCAGCTATTTCACTAACGGGTTCTGGTAATCAATATGTTATTGACCTGAAGGAGATTAAATAACCGCGAACTAGAAAGTCCACTCTCTAGTAAAATAATTCCCACAAAGGAGATGGGGTTTTCCAACCCCATATCTCTTAAACAAATTTTATAAATGATTGATTTTGGTTTACTGTTGTGACAGTTAACTTTTATGCAAAAATTTTTTCATCAAAATTATATCACTTCACCGATATGTGCTTTTATAATTTCATTCTTCGTAAACTTTTTCATTCCTCAAGATTCATTAGCAAATAACAACAACAAAGAGTACACTATCGCCATTGTAAGAGATGGAGACTCCTGGTACTTTGACAGAAATGTTTCCCTATTTTTAAAGGAACTCAATTCAATGGCGTCGAGTAATTACACCATCCGCATAAAAGATGAGTTTAATGCGCAGTATGACGCAAACCAAGTAAGCAATTTATTAATTGAGGCTCTCGCAGATAGCAATGTAGATATTGTTTATACTGCTGGAATAATCGCCACAGAAAGAGCTGCCCGCCTGCCCGATGAAAAAAGAACTAAACCGATCATGGGTGGCGCTCTGCAATTTACTGATGCCAGAGGACAACCAATTTCAGAAGACGGTACATCCAATTTAAAAAATTATACTTTTATTACCAATCCTCAACGTGTTGCCGCAGATTTGGAACTTATCAAACGGTTAACCAACACACCTAAAATCCACGCCTTAATTGAAAAGAGTATTTTGCCGGAATTAGTTAATATAGATAAAGCTAAAGCAAATATGCAAAAAAATCTTGGCGTTAGCATAGAATTTATTGCTGCTGAAAATTCTGCCAGTGCAATACTAAAATCGCTTCCTGAGAATATCACTGCTATGTATGTTTCAGTACTACCGCAAATTAATAACGCCGAGAGAGAAAATTTGTATTCGGGTTTAGCAAAAAAAGGTATTCCGACAGTTACTATGTTGGGAGAATATGATGTAAAACTTGGCGCCATGGCCGGATTAGCTCCGCAAAATCAAAATGCTGTAGCTCGTCGAACCGCATTAAACATTCATCAACTTCTACAAGGAATATCGACTACAAATTTGCCAGTCTATTTACCTGTTCAAGATCACTTAGTCATAAATGCACTTACTGCAAAAGAGACTCAATGGTATCCTGACTATAAAACTGAGCTCGAAGCAGAGTTTATCAACGAAGAAATTTTTTATGAAGGAAATAAAATGAATTTAGTTGAATCTATGGAAATTGCTGCGAAAAATAATTCTGATGTTTTAATCAGTGTTGAAGAAGAGACGATACAACATGAAAACAGTGCTATTAGCAAAAGTGTGTTATTGCCACAAATTTCAGCAACAGGCAGTCATACTCATACCGATTTTTCTGATCGTATAAATCCTGTCACTACACCTCGTTATTTAAGTCAAGGCAGTTATGGTGCCCAAATAAGACAAATATTATTTAATGATGAATTTAGAAGTAATTTCCATGCGCAAAAAGAACGTGCCCTCGGAATTGAATTTGATACAATATCAAAAAGACATGATGCAAAAGAATCGGCAGCCGTTGCCTATTTTAGTTATCTCACCACAAAAGCACTTTATGAAATAGAAAAAGAAAATTTACGTCTTACGGAAAACAATTATCAGTTAGCTAAACTTAGAGTAGAAATAGGGGCTGCTGAACCTTCAGAAATTTATCGATGGCAGCAAGACCGTGCGCGCAATAAAGCAAATTTATTTCAACGTGACTCTGATCGTGCTAACGCATTAGTTTCTTTCAATCGAATTTTAGGATTACCGAGAGAATCACTTTGGAGTTTTGTTGATGTGAACCTTAAAAGCGATGAATTTTATTTTATGGATAAGTACCTCAAGCCATTACTGCAAAATGCAAAACAGTTTCAACTTTTCGGTCAATTCCTGCAATTTTTTGCTGTGGAGAATTCATCAGAATTATTTAAATTTGATTACGAAATTACCGCACAAGGCATTATTCTTAAACAAAAAAATCGCCAATACTATTTTCCTGAAATTGCTGCTTCGGCAGGTTACAATAGGGTTATTGAGAAATCTCAATTTACCAATACAGATTCTGAAAATCGTTGGTCTGCCGGCATTGAATTTTCAATTCCAATTTTCGAAAGTGGTCAACGCACACATGATATTCGCAAACAAAAAGCATTCATACGACAACTGGCTGCACAACGGGAAAAAGCAGTTCAACAAATTGAAGAACGTGTATTGGCAGCAGCTAATGAAGTTGCGGCAACGCACCCTAATATCCGATTCAGTCGACAAGCTCTAACTGCTTCAGAAAAAAATTATCAGTCGATTCAGGAGAAATATTCTCAAGGTGCCGCTTCTATCCTAGACCTTCTAGATGCACAGTCAGGCTTACTAAAACAACGCCAACAAGCCTCTGTCGCCGTTTACAGCCACCTGCAAGCCATTCATCGCATACAACGTTCAATTGCCTGGTTTGAGCATGAAAAAACTATTGAGGATAAAAATAAATTTGCTGATTTGTTAAAAAAGTTTTTAGAGAAATCAGGTAAACTTGATGAGTTAAATTTTAGTTCGCAAAATGAATTGAGACAAAAATAATATTTAAATGCTAAAGGTATTATCGATCAATCCAGTGAACAAAAATAAATTTCTAAAATATTATTTTTCACAAACAATTATTGAAATGAGCTACTCATGAAAATCAAAATTATAGTTAGATCAGTATATCTATTAATATTATTATTCAGTGCCTGTAAAAAAACTGAGGTGCATCCTACTCTACCGAGACCGGTTTATACATTTAATGTCAAGAAGCCATCGGCAAATTTAGAACGTTCATTTTCAGGACAACTTGAAGCATCGCAGGGATCAGAGATTGCCTTTGAAGTCGGTGGTCGTGTAATTTCTGTTTTAGCAAAAGAAGGTAAAGTTTATTCTAAAAATACAGTCCTGGCGCGATTGGATAGCAGTGATTATCAAAACGAACTTAATAATGCAAAGGCTCGCTTGACCCAGTCAGAACAAGAACTGCGCCGCGTACAACGACTCTTTGAAAGTGGAAACGCCAGTCAAAGTAAACTAGACTCGATAATTGCTGAGGAAAAAGCAGCGAGAGCTAATTTTAATCTTGCACAAAAGAAGTTACGGGATTGCACACTAACTATGCCTTACGACGGTGTCATTGCAAATATTAACACAGAAGTACAACAAATAGTCAATGGAGGACAAACGATAATGAATATCCAGGGTGAGAAAGGCATGGAATTTAAAATAGGTATTCCTGTTGACCTGATATCAACGATTAAAACCGGTATGCCTGCAACGATTCAAATTGGTGGCATTTCTGAGCAAATATTTAAAGCTGAAGTAACTGAAATCTCGCTACAAATTAGTCAAAATACTACTTATCCAGTGACTTTAAAATTAGAACAAATAAATTCCGGTCTTCGGTCAGGCATGGACGGTGAAGCATTCTTTTCGCTTCCCAATCCTTCAGGAAAAGTAATTCTAATTCCGCTTTCATCTATCTTGAGTAAAACAGATAGCAAATCATTTGTCTGGAAAGTTCAACAAGCTAGTGATGCGTCTACCTTTACTGTAAATAAAAAAGAGGTTACAATAGGGCAACTTAGAAAAGATGGTCAAATTGAAATTTTGAGGGGTTTACAAATTAGTGATACCATTGTATCACGGGGTGTAAACAGACTGGAAGAAAACACAATAGTCACAAAATTATAACAACAATTTCATAATATATTTCTTCAATTAAAAATGTTTAACCCAGCAAAATTTGCTCTCAAAAACAACAGGACAACGTTAGTTGTCTATACTATTTTCATGGTGCTGGGGCTAAAAGTATTTCTGACTATCGGTCGTTTGGAATATCCAGAATTCACCATACGTAACGCTCAAATCATAACTTCGTATCCTGGGCGTACAACAGTTCAAGTGGAACAGGAAGTCACTGAACCAATTGAGCAGAAGATTCGGCAAATGCCAGAAATTAAGGATATTAAATCAACTTCAAAACCAGGTATATCAATCATCAGTGTCGATCTGCATGAAAAATATTTTGACCTAAATCCGATTTGGCAAGACATGCGAAATATTGTCGATACTGTTACACTCCCCGATGGTGCGAAAAAGCCAAATATAGATGATGATGTCGGTGATGTTTTTCCTTATGTATATGCGTTACGTGGAGATGGCTATTCGTACAGTGAACTCCTCGAATATGCAAAAGATATTCGCGATGAGCTACTCGCACTTGAGGGAGTGGCAAAAGTAGTATTTCACGGTGCACAGGAAGAAAGAATTTATTTAGAATTTTCAAGCAGTGAACTGGCTGCTTACTCTCTTTCGCCTTCACAAATATCGAGTCAGCTAAATAGTCAAAATGCCGTTACTGCCAGTGGGAATGCCATTGTCGGACAAGAACGTTTAAACATTATAACGTTAGGAGAATTTGAAACCATTGAGGAGTTAGCCAACTTCAGATTAGCCATTTCAGGAGAAGCTACATCCATAAGAGTTTCTGACTTGGCGAACATCGTTAGAAGTTATAAAGAACCCGCAAAGTCTTTTTCACATTTAAATGGCGAGCGTGTTCTATGTATTGCAGTTTCAATGATAAAAGGAGGTGTAGTTACTAAAATTGGAGAACGCATAAACAGCCACCTGAATTCAGTAAAAAATCGCCTACCCTGGGGACTTGATATTGAAACAATGTTTTATCAACCGGAATATGTAAATAAATCAATCTATAATTTCATTGTTAATTTAGGCCAGGCGTTTTTCTTTGTGATTCTCGTAATGTTTCTATTTGCCGGTTATCGCATTGCGATTATCGTCGGCATACTAGTTCCTTCAGCAGTGATGTCTACATTTGCGTTGATGCCTACGTTAAATGTGCAATTGGAAATGATGTCAATTGCAGCTCTTATAATAGCATTAGGTTTATTAGTCGATAATGCTGTGGTAGTTTCAGAACAGATTTTAGTACGCTTGAGTAACGGAGATGATCGAATGACTGCAGTAAGCGACGCGGTCAAAGGACTCATTGTACCGCTGCTTGCGGCAAGTGCCACAACTATAGCTGCATTTTCCCCAATAGCATTGGCACCCGGTGCTACAAGTGAATTTACGTACAGTCTATTTGCTGTCGTTACACTAACGCTATTATCAAGCTGGGTTCTATCACTTACTATAATTCCACTTTGCTGTTACTATTTTTTAAAACCTTTGCGTCGCGACACATGGATGGGTCGAACTCTGACTAAATGCTATACTCCGTACGAAATTCTTTTACGTAAAATGATCCAGTTACGTTGGGGATATCCAATCGTTATTCTATTATTCACCTTTGTAGCGGCATGGGGTTTTAAGTTTGTGCCAAGTATATTTTTCCCACCAAATGAAAGAGGCCAATTCATTGTTGATTTTGAGCTGCCAATTGGCACTGATATCCTTGAAACAGAAAAACAGGTAAACCAATTAGAGCAATGGCTGCTTACAGAACAAAGTAATAAAATTAGAAATGTATCTTCCTGGATTGGCAATGGTGGACCTCGTTGGTATCTCTCGCTTGCATCTGAGCCGGCAAATCCAAATTATTCGTTACTCAGTATTTTAACCCATTCGGTAAAACCAGATGATGTTAAAGATTTGATTGAGAAAATCCATCGTTATGCTGATACAAATTTTGCGGCTGCACGTGTAACAGCCAAAGCACTTGAAAACGGCCCCCCTGTTGGTGATCCTATACAAATTCGCCTATACGGACGCGACATGAAAACACTCTATAGTTTACGCGATAAAATTGTCAGAGAAATAAAACCCGTCGTTGGCATGTTTGATGTGCGCGATGATTGGGGAGCGTGGGTAAAACAAATTTCTGTCGATCCTGATCCGGTTAAAACTGCTCGTTTAGGGTTAACCACAGAGTCAATTGCCAGTGCCCTGAATATTCAATTTACCGGAATCACCTCAACAAATTTTCGAGAAGAAGATAAAGTTATTCCAGTGATCATTCGATCGAGTGAAGATTTCCGGCAAATGCCAGAACGATTACCCGACATGCCGGTTTTTGGTAGCCAAGTCGGCATAGTGCCTTTGAGTCAGGTTGCAGATATTTCAATAGAATTTCTTCCCAGTTCAATATTGAGAGAAAATACTCTTCGCGTAATGACGATTAAAGGACGGGTTCGTGGACGATTTGCCGATGAAGCTCTAAAAGATATTCAACCACTCTTAGCAAATATTACAGAGTCTACAGATTGGCCTGAAAACTACCATATAGAATATGGCGGTGAACAAGAAGAGAGCGGTGAATCGCAAAGTAAGATTGGATCTGCAATGCCAATTTCAATGTCAATTCTTGCGTTCATTCTAATTGCACAATTTAACAGCATTAGACGTTTTGCAATTATTGCACTCACTATACCGCCCATGCTTATTGGTGTAACCCCTGGTCTCTTAGTAACCGGTTCGTCTTTTGGGTTCATGACACTATTGGGATTAATAGCATTGCTCGGAATCATAGTAAATAATGCGATATTACTGATTGACGAAATCAATAATCAGTTGAAGTTGGAATTAGAGTTAGTAGAAGCAATCGTCACAGCTGCTAAATCGCGCTTACGGCCTATACTTATGACGACAATAACAACAATTATAGGACTTGGGCCATTGGCACTCGGTGGAGGCGGTATGTGGAGCTCTATGGCCTATGCGATGATGTTTGGCCTCGGATTTGCAACATTACTGACATTAATACTTTGTCCGGTGTTATTTTATCTATTTTTTAGAAGAAGTTACAAAGCTTGATTTCTGAGAATTTGATATTTGCAAATCTCTCCTTCTGCACTATCCCAAATACTTGAGTCATTAATATTTATTACTAATTTTCTCATCAAATTTCATTAATACTCAGTAGCTCAGCGGTAGAGTCCCGATTGCTATCGGGATTAATCACTTCGCACAAGTCTTGACTAAGACTCAGTTTTTATTAACGTCTCTTTTTTATTTTCTGATGCTCGGTAGCTCAGCGGTAGAGCAGGTGACTGTTAATCACTTGGTCGCAGGTTCGAATCCTGCCCGAGCAGCTTTAACTCAATTTGGTATCAAATACGAACTTTTCTGATACTAATTGTGAATAACTTTTATTGATCAATTTTTCGCCACATACACTCAATGAGACAGAATATAACGTTAGAATCCTTATTGCGTTTGTTTTGTAAAATAAAAATTATAGTTTTTATAATTATTTGTAAAATCCACTTGATTTATTTCAATTTGAATTTACTTATTACATCAATTGTAAATGCAGTAAATTTCCCAGCCTATGATAATGCGTCTTTCAATATTTTTGTTTATTTTACAGCTAGTTCTAGTTTTTAGTGTATCTGGAAAACCCAAATTAATAAAGGGTAACGCTAAAAATGAAAGTGCTAGAAAAAATGAGAATCGAATTTTAAATGATAAAAAAGTTCTTTATAGCCAGAACCAACTTGGTATTGATGAAGAGCTTATGCCGTTACTTAAACAATTAGAGAATGTAACCGTTGATGAACGACGAGATGCACTGATAAATTGGGATAAAAGAAATAAAAATCGTCTTAAAGATCAACGTAATCTCAGTAAGGAAATCAGACAGCTTGAGAATAAAAATAAAACAGTAAATGATACGCCAGTTCAGATACCTGATAATGCGAGTCAAAAAGAAATTCGGTTACTAAATCTTAATCAGAGTTTAGTAAATAATATTCAGAAAGTATATAAAACGCACTTTAACTCTAGTTCAAAAACTCAGAGACAAGCACTTGATCTATTACAAATAGACAACGCTAGTAATATAAGGGAAATTCGAAAGCTGACTAAAGAAGTTAGTTTAGAAAAAAAGTCCAAAAGGGAAAATAGATTAGATAAGCATCAAGAAAATTCTGCAGTAATACCTGAAAATGCATCATATGAAATGGTTCAGTTAATTAGTAAATCAGAACAAATTCGTAACTCAATAATTGAGTATAATAAAAACTCTAATAATAATCCTCAATTGATCAAACAATGGCATAGAAACAATAAGGGACTAATTGAGGAAATTGAATTATTACAAAAACAAATGAACAATAAGAAATGATATACTAATTGTTCTATCAACAATTAATTTAAATGCAAAACGTAAATGAGAATAAAAGTAAAATTAAGTATACTATTATTATTTCCAATCGCATTGTTAGGTAATGTAATTTTAGATGATTTTGAATCATATAATAACAATGATGATTTACCAACAGTCACTTCAAGTTATTGGACAAAAGACACTGGCGTTGTTGCCGTAATTTCAAATGAACAAAATCAAACTCCATCAGGGTCAAAATCAGTTAAACTAACTGCTAGTGCAACACCTACTTGGATTAAAAGAACGTTACAACCAAGTGAATGGGGATCTGAAACGATTGCATATGTAGATTTTGCCATCCTACCTATTGCAGATGATTCTGCTACCCCGTTAAATAATATAAATGCTGATAGTTCTATATTAGGATTTATTAAAGATGGAAGCGTTGGACGACTACAATTAATAGATGGTAATGGTCAAGGAACTGGTGCTGCGCAAAGCACAGATTTTACATTTAGTATTGGCGCTAATAACGAAGCACTTGACTGGATTTTATTAACTATACGCCAAGATTTTACATCTAAGACATTTGATGTTTATTTAAATGATCGTCTATATGCTGTGAATAAAGGATTTGATGGCGTTCAATCACTACCTGATGAATTCTACCTCTATCAAGATAAGAGTGAAAGAGCTTATCTAGATGACTTTCAAATCGTAAGTCTAAACCCTATGTCGTTTACAGATACTGATAATGATGGACTACCTGACAGTTTTGAGGATGCAAATAGTTTAAATAGTAACAACATTGCAGACCGAGATACAGATTATGACGGTGATGGTCTAACTAATATTGAAGAATATCTTGTCGGAAGCTTGCCAAATATTGCAGGGATGGATGGTGAAGCTAATTTGTATATTAATAATGCAGTGAGTGTCGGAAATGATACACATGATGGATTAGCTGCCTGGCCAATGGGAGGAAGTCGTGGCCCTAAATCAACCGTTCAGGCAGCCATTAATACTTCTCAAAATAATGATAAGATAATTATCTTAGCTGGAAATTTATTGGGATATGACGAAAGCCAATCATTAAATTTAACAGGGAAAAACTTAGTTTTAAAACCGATAGGTAACATAATCATAAAGTAACGTTAATACTTACATTCAAAATACTAAATAATTATGAAACATGAAAATAATAAAAAGAAGAAAGGACTTAGTTATAGCGATAATATCATTAAGTTATGGATTAATTTTATACGCTGATGAATTAACTATTGAGGGTGATTTAAAAGTAATTGATAGCATAGAAGCAGCATCAGATAATCCTATAAATACGATGCATATATTTGATGATGGTAGAGTTGTATTTGCTCAACCAAATCAAAATTTTGATCCAATAACAGGTGATGGCGCTCGTATGATGTGGATACCATATTGGAGTGCATTTCGTGCAGGTGGTGTTACAAATGCAAACTGGAGTGGTGCTAATGTTGGTGCACTATCAACAGCATTCGGCTTTAATACAGTCGCATCAGGCATAGGCTCATTTGCTACTGGTAGTTATTCTAAAGCTACTGGTCAGTATTCCACTGCATTTGGATCTAGCACAACGGCTTCTGGAGACTCTTCAACAGCTATGGGACAAAGTACAACTGCAGCGGGTAATATTTCAACTTCAATGGGTTACTTTACATTTGCAATGGCAGATAGTTCACTAGCTATAGGAAATATTAATTTTGCATATGGGTTTAATGCTACAACACTAGGTGGTTACATTAATAACTCTAGTGGGCCAGCGGCAACAGTAGTTGGAGGTGCACAAAACAGTGCGTCCGGTGAAGAATCTGTTGTTGTAGGTGGTCGCTTCAATAGTTCATCTGAACATTATGCTACAGTTTTGGGTGGGCATAATAATACTGCTTCAGCGATTAATGCGACAATAACCGGTGGACATGATAATATTGCTTCAACTGAAAATGCCTCTGCATTTGGAACATATAATACTGCCAGTGGTTATAATTCAACTGTATTTGGAAGTAGTAATAAAGCAGAATCATATTATTCATTTGCATTAGGACGATTGAATACAGGTGGCTTTACAGGAGCAAACGGTGACACAGTATGGAATAATGAAGACCCGTTATTCGAACTAGGTAATGGGATAAATAGTTCAACACGACACAATGCAATTACCGTTTATAAAAACGGTAAGACTGTAATTCATTCTCCAGATCATTTAATACCTGCAGAACAACCTGATAATTTATTAGAGGTCAATGGTAATGCTCGGTTTACTGCAAATGTCACATTAGATCAACCTCAAGGTGATATCTTAATGGGGAGTTTCACAAATTAGTAATGTAAACTACACTAAATCAAAAAATGCAAATTAAACATATTTTCTCTTTCTCTTATTTTGGTATATTATTTTTAGCATATTCAATTTCTTTTGCACAGTCTTACCCTAACTGGTGGGATAGCAAAAATGTGATAGATCCACAACTACCCTCTAACGATTATGGTGTTGCTAATCAGGGACAAACTAAATGGTTTGCGCTTTAAGGAATTGAATATTTAGATGAAATATTAGCTCCAATTGGTGGTGCTACTTTCTCTCTCGACAACTTATTGCTTTCTAATGCTCAAACAGCTCATAATTCACCACTCAATCTCGGACAATTAAAAAATATATCATCAAAATTTTTTGATCGACTCAATGAAATTGGCTATCCCCTAACTGTAACCTTACACGTGAATGGCTACTATCCGTGGATGCAAGACCTGACACCGTCAAATTATTCGTTAGCCAATATTGGTCAACTTAAAAATATGTTTTCATGGGATTTGAATTCATGGATTATTGAGGATTCTGATAATGATGCGCTACCAGATTACTGGGAGCGATTTTATTTTAATGGGCAATTAAGTAATGATGGAAGTGTAGACTCTGACGAAGATGGATTATTGGATAGTGAAGAGTTTTTATATAAGCTCAACCCAACTAATCTTGAGATAGATACAGAAGTAGAGTCACTAAGAATTATTCAATATAATTATGATGAATTAGGACGACTTAAATCAGTGAAACAATTTGATGATTTAACAAATAATTATGGTTATGACTCTGAAGGAAATATTGAATCGGTAACTGAGCAAACTAATTAATCCCTAAAATATATGCACATTAAAAATCTTTTTATTAAGTTTTATTTACCCTTCAATTGTAATATTTTATTTCTATCGTTATTCTGTATTTTCATTTTAAGTAATACATTAATCCCAAATACAATAATTGGTCCTGGTTGGTTTGATGAAGAAATTGAACCAAATCCACCAGGTGGTAGCGGTGGTGAGATAGAATCACCTATCAGTAATACATATGTTACTTCAGCTGACGAAGTTACTCCGATGATTGCTGACTTAGCTCGTAGCTTACAGCATGACGAAAAATTAATATTTGAATTTGTTAGAAATAATATTGAATATAGTCACTATAAGGGGCTGAAAAAGGGTGCTCATTATACACTAATAGAAGGCAGTGGTAATGATTTTGATCAATGTGCGTTACTGATGGCACTATTAGATGCAAGTGGGTTTGTTGATGCCAGTTATCAATTTGGCAGTATTAAAATCCCCATGGAATCAGCTGATAATAAGGATGTAGAACATTGGCTTAATATTGATCCTTTAATGCATACAGGACAGTTATCTGGCTATTTAGCAAATGGGGGATTTTATAACTATATAAATAATACACACATTAATATTGATCGTGTATGGATTAAATTAAGCATAAGTAATACAGATTATTTATTGGATCCTTCATTTAAACAACATGAGGTTATAACAGGTCTAGATAAAGATACTTTTAAAACTCTCTCTCAATATAATCGTAATGAATTATTGGTTGAAGCTGGCGGTAATATTCCAATCGATATGCCCTATGCAATTAGTGATATTAATGAAGCAGCCTTAAATGAAAAACTTAATGATTATTCAATAAATTTAATAAATAAGTTCAAAGAACTATATCCCAACTCAAGTATAGAAGATATAATTGGTGGATACCGAATTATCCCAGAGTATTATGAAACTCTTCCAACAGAAATATTATATATAGATACTAATAATCCAGTTGAATGGGCAAAAGGAAACATACCGGCAACATATGCGATTTCTATTACATATAAATTATTTGATGACGACGATAATCTAATAAACATGAGAGACAATTTGGGTAATATTATTACTGAAAAAAGTTTCTTTTTTTCCGATTTACAATGTAGACGTCTATCAATAACATTTGAAAATAATCTAACTAAAATATGGTTAGATGATGAGGTATTTTTAGAGGAGGTAACCGCTACCGCAAACAACAAAGTAAAGTTGTATACAAAGTTTAATTTCCCATCATATCAAGATAATATTTATTACTATAAAGATAGCTCATATGCGATTTATTACGGAACTAATCCATTCGGAAAATTTATAGAAAAAAGACATGAACAATTAGATAAGTATAAACTGAGTGGCCTGGGAAATACTACACGTGAAGTAACAACTGAGGCTTTATTTATTACGGGATTAAAATTCTTAAGAGAAACAGAGTTAATTAGTCAATTATTCTCAAAACTAAACAATATCATTAGATTGACGGTGGATTCAGAATTTCAGGTGGTTCTTTGGGGGGCAATACAGGTGATCAACCTGATTCCGATGAACTTAAAAAAGGTGAAGACTCAAAAGAAGAAAATACAGATAAACATGCTCAAAGCATAGAACCAGTAGATTTAGTTACTGGAGCTTACCTCTACGAACATACTGATTTTAAAATAGACGAACGCCGAGAACCTCGTGCTCTTGGATTCACCCGATACTATAACAGTAAATCGAGATTCAATAACGCTGCAAATCTTGGACACGGTTGGACACATAACTATTACAGTAGAATTACTGAAAGAAGTGCAGTTGACGCCGGATTAGGACAATCAACGCCTGAGGATATGGCTAGTCTTATTATTGCAACAATAGCAGCTCAAGATGTTTACGATGGCGGACTCAATGTTAAAGATTGGACAGTTGCATCACTCATCATATATTGGGGTATGGAACAGCTATATAGCAACGCAGTTTCAGTTACCCTAGGAAATAAGACACTTCAATTTATTAAATTACCAAAACTTGAAGCAGATGGCACACAAAAATATTTATCACCTGCAGGTGTAACTGCCGAACTAACTAAAACTACTGATACTAATTTTCCATATATTCTACAAGAACGTTTGGGTAACATATTTCGCTTCGATACCAATCTGCGTTTAAAAGAAATTGAAGATGTCGATGGAAAAAAGATGTCATTTAATTATCACGCAGATGGACGGTTAGATATCGTTACAGACGCTTATAGCAGATCACTTAAATTCAACTATGATTCTAATCTGCTTATTCAAAGTATTTCCAATAATTTTTCAAATAGTGATTAAGTATGATGTTAATCACAACATATACAAAATAATACACCCACGTAACGGAGGGGAAACAATTTTTAATTATGATTCTTTACATCGATTGGATGATATTACTGATCCTGAAGGAAACATTACTGACTATGTCTATTACACTGGTAATCTAAAAGATCGTCCAGATGAAATAATTGATCCCGAAAACAAAACAACGAAATTTACCTATTATCCAATTAATAATACAGGATACGACGGAAATCTATGGAAGACTGAAGACCCAGATGGCTATATTGCAGAACACACATACTACGACAATGGTCTTCTTTTAGGAAATAAATATCCAGGTATTACCCCACATGAATTGTTTGGGTATTGGTCTAACGGTAGTCTGGCAGTACAAATAGATTTAAATGGTTTAAGAACACAGTATTTGAGAAATGATAACAACCAAATAACAGAATTAATTAGACATATAACTATAGTTTATCCAACACCGAGCAGTGACCCAGTATATGTTGGTGCTCTAACAGAAACCAGAACTTACGATAACAACGGTAACCTCGAATCAATTACCGATCCCGAAGGTTCCAAGCAGACTTTTAAGTATAATCCGTCGACTAAAGTTACCAAAGTAATATTTAATAATGAAACAGCAACAGAAGACGACGATCCATACATCGAAAAAATATATGATGTGCGCGGTTGGCTCTGGAAAGAAATTGACCAAGAAGATCGGACAACTGAATATGAATATTACGCCAATGGTAAGATTAAAAAAATCATAGCTCCAATGAATCGCGTTACTGAATTCAACTATGATAAAAATGGTGACTTGTTATCTGAGAAAGATCCAAGAGGAAATATAACCAGTTATGAAAACAAACCCGATCAACCACAAACCACTGTAACTGATCCTCTGACGCAAACTATTATAAATGATTATGATAAGCTAGGTAATATTCGCTACCTTACAAATCGACGAGGCCATCGATACGAGATGCGCTACGATGGTAATCAACGACAAACGCACCAAATTTCTCCATCGCCAGCACTCAGATCATGGGTCACAGACTTCAATAAAAATGGCACAATTAAAAAATTTACTGAACCTTCACTTCAAGAGGTAGATTACACTTACGACTCTATCACCGGTCGGCTACAAAAATTAGAAGACGATGTTGGCACTATTGAATACACTGAATATGATAATAACGGAAATCTTAAGACCTTAATAGAAAACAATACACACACTATCCATAGAGAATATGATGAGTATAATCGTATAAAACTATATCGAGATCAGAATGGCAATGAGATTGAATATCGTTACTACAAAAATGATCAACTTCATAAATTAATTTACCCTGATGACAAAGAAGTCACATATACATATTATAAAAACAACCTAATGCATACTGTTACAGATTGGAATAACCGAGTAACTACTTATCATTATTACGAAGATGGAAGGTTGAAAAAAATTGAACGCCATAACGGATCAATTCGAGAATATATATATGATGATGCTGGACGGTTGCAAATCGATGTCGATAGAGATGCTAATCAAGAACTCATCAGCTATTTCAAATATAGTTATACACCCAACGATGAAATAGAAAATCTACTCATATTACCTTATCCTCAAGAATTCACACCTTCTCAAGTTAATGAAAATGATGTCAGTTACGATGAAGAAAATCGTCTGTTGACGTTTAATGGACAATCCGTTACTCATGACGATGATGGAAATATGACAACAGGGCCAGACGCATTAGGGAACAGTATTACTTATACATACGATTCTCGTAATCGTCTATCTAACATGGGAAGTCAGTCTTACACCTATGATGCAAAAAACAACCGAATCACTGTAACTGAAAATAGCCAATTAACAAAGTATGTTATTAACCCACACACTGCCCTCTCTCAAGTATTAGTTCGTGAAAAACAAAATGGAGATAAAACATTCTATGTATACGGACTTGGACTAGCCTATGAGGTTAATGAAAGTGAATTCACTAAGTCTTATCATTACGATCACCGTGGTTGCACAGTAGCTATAACCGATGACTCATCATATGTAACTGACAGAGTTGAATACAGCCCATATGGAGATTCTACTAACCGTGTTGGGTCATCTGATACACCGTTTCTCTTTAATGGTAAATACGGAGTAATGACTGATGCAAATGGACTACTCTATATGCGTGCACGTTATTATAGCACGACAATTCGGAGATTCATAAATGCCGATCCCATTCAATTTGGTGGGGGAATGAATTGGTATATGTTTGCCAGTAATAATCCTTTGAATTTTATTGATCCAACGGGACTAAAGGTTGGAGATTGGTGGGATGTACCGGCTAATTTTAATCATGCTCGACAAATTGCAATTGAAGAGTTACAGAATAGGCCAACGGATCATAATAACATTGGTGATGCGCTTCGACATGCGACTTGGAATAAGAGAATGGTCGAAGAAATTGGGCCTGGAACTGCATGGTTTGCAGGTACAGGACATGAGTTCGAAAATTTATTTGAAGGAGGTCCACTTGATGAAATATTGATGGATTTAAATAATAATGCTGAGGGCAGAAAGGCTGCTCGAGAAAATAGACCTATTGATAAAAATAAACTTGAAATTCTAGATCCAAATCCAAATCAGACAGATTATATTAGAGATAGAATTAACCCACAAAATAAAAATAAAGCAGGCAATAAAGGAAACAAAAAAAAGTTTTAATAATTGAGTTTAAAGCTATAAATAAAACCCTAATTTAAATGTATTTATCGAATAATAACATATTTATCATAATATCATTTATATTTTATTTAACTGGTTGTAGTCTTTTATCTTCTGATACAGGGAAATTAGTTATTATTAATAAATCTGATTATAATATAGCCTCTTGTGAAGTTAAGGTATGTAACCAAATTTTTAAGATAAATAATTTAAGCAGAGATAAATCTCATTTAATAGATTTCAAAATAAAAGGAGATTCTTCTTTTGAATTTAAGATTATCTTTGAAGATCAAACAAAATTAGAAATAAAAGATGGTTATGTTACAACTGGTGTAAATTATAAAGCAAAAGCATTAATTAACAAAGATAGTATAGAGTTAAAGGACATAGAGTTTAATTAAAGTATCACCTTCTTGAATTAGGAAATCAAAAGGGGTAGGAAATCAAAAAGAGAAATTAAAAATGGCAGATTGATGATCTTATAATTGATAGGTAACGTAGTATTAGAAATAATCGTTATGCAATTAAGCAAATTTTTTAGTCGCAGAGAACTCGGCCGCCCCACAGACAGCCGCCCCCTGCCAGGCAATCATTTTAGCAGCCGACAAAACCGCACAATACACGTTATATCTATTTTGCTCCGGCCTTCGCTCTGGCGAGCTACGGCGCGACAGGCAACTTTGCATACGCAGTCTGCACGTTACCTGACGCAAGATAGACATAACGCAATGTGCTATTGTGCGCCATTGCCGGCGAAGTCAGCGGAGCCAGGCAAAGGGCGGCTGCCAGCGGGGCTCGTCACTGACAGCTCGCAAGTCACACTGGTCGGCTGAAGTGATCACAGTTACGCGCGGACGAAACAATTTTTTCCGCCACGACGACATCGGCCGCGCTGAAGTTACCGAATCCCTACGCCCGGCTCGCTGCAAATCGAAAGTGAACCGTGCCGCAAAATATTTTTGAAAATCCGGATGTGAGGTTATTAATAAGGGACAGGTTAATATATGTTGACAGGGATTTATTAATTCAGATGATCCGGATATAAATTTATGCCTCTTCAGAAAAATTCGTGGGTTGAATCAGGAACAGGCAGGCCGCCCATTGTGTGAAACAAGGCGATTTGAAGCGCATCAAAGGTTCTGAATCCATAAGCTTTTCTCGTAGTGAGATTTATTTTTCGATTTAACCC
>JAJFLR010000089.1 GCA_021772565.1 Opitutales bacterium
GCAGCCATTTAGGCTGTACTAATTTCAGGAAATGTAATAAATTCTCCCGTTAGGCCACTCTGTGAATGTAAGAAAATTCACGCATGCGGTCAGTTTAACTACGATTCAGCCTATAGCATAAACCCTGCCGAACACTACTGATTATCACCATGAAAATGAATTGATTCAACAGGAGATCCATCACCTACAGGCGACATTAGAAACTAATATAAGGATACTTGATGTAGGCTCAGGAACAGGAAGAGTTGCTGAGTTTCTTCTGCAAGATCATAGTGGTATAGATTACATTGGTGTTGATTTTTCAGGTTGTATGATTCGTAAGGCAGTTGAAAAACTTGGTGCATTTTGTGAAGGCAGAGTTGCGGTTGGTAAATTGGTTAAAAGCGAAAAAGGTAAATCTAGTATATCATTTTTCAAAGCTCCAGCCGAAAAATTGTCTTTTTTACAACATCAATATTCTTCTGGTTTTGACTTGGCTATTTTAGGTTTTGGTTTTCTCAGTTACGTCAATTATCTTCTTGTTATGCCTCCAGTTGACGCTAACCACATTGATAAGGAGGCCGGTATTTTGGCACTTCTGAAAAAGGGTGGGAAAACACTTATTTCCGTATACAACGATTCGTCGGCGATCTATGATCGAATTCGTTACATTGACGATTCGGATGACAAACTTCCTTTAGCCGCAGTTATGGATATCAACAAAGGTAAATTGATTGTAGGCAAATACGCATTCAACTGCGAGCCGTTTTCAGTAACGATCCTCGCAGCAAGCTACGAGGCATTAAAGAAAAAAAAGAATTTCAGAGTGCGCGAAGCAAGCTTCGAGGTATTCATCATCCTACAGTGAATAAAACGTGTCGGACGATTTTTGAGACAGGCTGGATTTGATGTTGCGCCAGATGATATACTTACCTTTCCAACATTACACATGGCAATTGACAACACATTTGAGTCTGGGTTCATTCGTGATAGTAAAGCAGGTTTAAAATTTAATCATGAATACTTTGATTTAGATCAAAGGCTATCTAGAGTTTTGCCTGGCAAAGGACATTATATTACGGCGTTGGGAACTAAGCCCTGATTCAAAAACATATTTAATCTTCTAAAAATATAAGTAAGAAAAAGGCAATTATTAAGCTATAATATTATGCGAAAGAATTTCTTGTACTCTACCTTAACTGAAAGAGGATTCATTGAGCAGATCAGCCACGAGGACGAGCTGCCTATTAAGCTGGATCGCGAGCAGATGACAGTCTATGCCGGGTTCGATCCTACTTCTGACAGTTTACACCTTGGACACATCGTTCCGGTAATGGCTTTAAGTCATTTTCAACAATGCGGACATAAAATTATCGTACTTGTCGGAGGGGCGACAGGAATGGTTGGAGATCCGAGTGGAAGATCGACTGAGCGTAATTTACTTGGACCGAATGAAGTTCGACGTAATGTTGAAGGATTAAAGACCCAGCTTTCACGGTTCGTTCAATTTGAAGGAGACAATCCTGCACTTATAGTGGATAACAACGACTGGATAAGTAAGATGTCTTTTATAGATTGGCTTAGAGAGGTCGGAAAGAATTTTACTATTAGGTATATGCTGGGGAAAGAATCCGTGCGTAGGCGAATGGAATCAGAAGATAGTTTAAGTTTTACGGAATTTGCCTATATGACAATGCAAGCATTTGATTTCTTGCACCTGTATGATCATTTCAATTGTAATCTTCAAATAGGGGGTAATGATCAATGGGGAAACATTACAGCCGGGTTCGATTTGATAAAAAAGGTACACACTGATGCCGAAGTTTTTGGAATGACTCTTCCTTTAATTAGCACATCGAGTGGGGAGAAATTTGGAAAGTCTGCTGGAAATGCAGTTTGGTTAGACCCGAAAAGAACCACGCCATTCCAGTTTTTCCAATATTGGCTGCAGACTGATGATCAGGATGTAGAACGTTTTCTCAAATTATTCACCTTTCGATCATTAGCCGATATTACAGAGATATGTGAAACACATATTGAAAAAGCGGAGTTGCGAACTGCACAGCGTATTCTTGCTGAAGAAACGACCAAGCTTGTTCACGGAGAGAATGGTCTTCAAAAGGCATTGCAGACCACGAATGTTCTTTTTGATAAGGGAGATTTAAGAATTCTGACAGAGGATGATCTACTTGCTGCTTTCAAGGATGCTCCTTCCGTTGACCTAGAGGTTTCGGGCATAATAGGACGAACAATCGTCAATTTACTCCAATCTTCCGAAATCTGCAAATCGAGAGGCGATAGTCGCCGACGAATATTAGAGGGAGGTGTCTACTGCAACAATTTACGAATAGAAGATGCCAGCCGGTTATTAAATTCTGATGATTTGCTTTACGGAAAATATCTCGTCATTCGTCTCGGGAAAAAACACTACACAATTGTCCGCGCCATAGGAGTATAGGAATTTTAAGGTGGGGTATGCAAGTGGCTAAAGCACGCAGACTGTAAATCTGTTCGGGTAACCGTTCACTGGTTCGAATCCAGTTCCCACCACCATATTTCATTTCGGCAGAAGTAGAAATAATGATGTTTATTATATTTTTATTTAAATAAGTCTGAATGTGATCCTGCATCTTTCAAATCAGGGGCAATTCGAGCCCGCACTGTTGCTGTTTTACTCATAAAAGACACTGTGGCCCATTTGGGATATTTGTCAAATATTCTTTTTATTATTAGCGTTAATCAGCGTCCATTGGTGGATAATAAAAATTCCTGTACATCTTGTACGTCCATGTAAATATTATTCCAATTGCTGAAAACAAAAGAACTCAATGGTAAACATTCAATGAATATCTTTTTCCAACAATGGAGCGATATCTACATCTACGAAAATTAAATCTCTGCTTTCAGCTTATTATGAAGCGCCTGTAATTCTTCTTTGGGAAGACTAAGGAGTGCGTCAATTGTTGACTCCTGTTTCCCCAGCGCAATCTGCAAGCCTTTAATTTTGCCAAGTAGTATTCCTTCATTCTGGCCTTCCAAATGGCCTTTCTTAAACCCTTCATTGAGTCCTTCCTTGAGACCTCTCTCAAGGCCAAATCGTTCTATACTGGTTACATACGGCATTTGCTTTTCCTGTTCGAATTGTAATAGTTTATCTTTAAAATTTTCATTAATACTATACGGTAATTTCATCAACCAGTCAATAAGTCTGTAAATTTTAATAATTTCTTTTTTTGATAGTCCTTTATCATAAAGTCCGCGAATGAGATGCCATTTTTTATCACTGCGTTTATCGGTGTCATTTCTGGATGCTTGGGTTTCCAAATGAGCGGCAACGAAAATTTCGATTGGGTTTTTACTGCTTGCAAGGACAGGTAAGTCTTTTTCATAGTCTTTGATTTTGCAAACAGGATATTCCAGAATTAGCCGGCAACCTCCGATCTATTTTGAATTTAGAGGGTCTCCAATCCGGAATATCGTCTGTCAAAACGGCAAGACTGGTTACATTGACCCTGAAATGATCGCGTGCTCGAGTATGATAATTTAACATTCTCGCCGGAAGCTCCGGGTCTTTTTGATTTTGAATTTCAACGTGCACCAATATCCATTCCTCTTCACCGGACAGGAAAAAGACTTTTATTAGCTTATCGACATAGCGTTTACCGGTTTGGCTGTCGCTGGCAATCTTTTGCAACTCCTTGTCGAGGAAGACGAATTTCTTGCTCCAGTCAATGAGTTCGGCAACTTTTGGAAAACAGAACTGCATGAATGGTTGGAAGTAAAACTCAAGCACTTCCTTCCAAGCGCCGTCAAAATCGATTCGATTAGTTTCTTTCATAATAGGATACGCTTAAAAGATCGTTGATTCATTTAAAAAAATATTCGTCAATTAGCAAGAATCAAATAATTATCTCGCGCAGAAACGGTAGAGAGTGCATAGGAATAAGGGAAAGAAGATATTGATATTTATATCCATTTATTGAATTAATCACCCACACGCGAAAGCCAATAGGATTGTCAGGCAATTTGATATATCGCGGGACGATAATGTGGTTCGGGAATTGGTTTTGAATTCTTTCGTGCACTTTCCAACCATGCTTCTTTTGCAAGGATAACTTCATTTAGTGCTTCCTCTGGTGTGTTGCCAAATGCTGAACAAAATTGAATATCCGGCACATCTACAATATAACCGCCGTCCTCTTCGCTATAGAATACATTGATATGATAATCCTTCATTTTTTATTCCTTTGATTGGATAGTAGCTTTTTTAATAACTTTTTATTGTTCACACGCAAATTAGAATTTTTGTTAGATTGAGGCAGTAGTATCTGCCATAATAAATTGGTAGATGTCGTTTTCAACTCGGTACCGAAATAGATAGAATGTACAGTATCCATTACATTTGGTAATATATTAAATTAAAGTCCTATAATATTTGGAAAAGTTCTGCCTGAAAAAGTCATGGATCGCCACGTCGCGCTGCTCCTCGCGATGACAAAGTAAAAACCTAATTGTCATTGCGAGCTCTGCAATAGCAGAGTGTGGCAATCTATCTGACTAACGTTTATTGATTGCAGACACTGATTTATTTCGGTAATTTATTATGGCAGATGCTATAAATTATAAATATTATTCATCACTACTTTCCAACTATGAATTTTTCATTTCGGCAAAAGCACAAGGACTCGGTTATCAACATTTAGCAATTTATTGCTTCCCAGCTTTTGATGGAAATTCTGCCAATGGCAGTGCCCAAAGACAAACAGTGTACTTCCTGTTTTCATGAGGCAGTCATTTAGCAACGCATCACCTTTATCGTTATTGTGCATACCGGCAGGACCTTGGTGCGCTAACAATATATCGATTTTTCTGCTTAACAATTTTTCAATAACTCCAATAAAATCTACCTGCTCTCTTCTTTTGGGTCGCTTTGGATTACCAATAATTCCCGACACTCCACCGATTTTTAATCCTTTTATATCGATAATTTCATCGTCTATAACTTTTGCGTTATCTCCAATTGAGTTAATTTCAATTTCATCATGATTCCCAATGACACCAATTACTATTTCAAAAAGTTCTGAAAAGCGTCGATATACAGAAGAGACATCGCCGGTTCCACCAAGTTTATGATGATCCGGATAATCATAAAAACGAATTGAATGGCTGTGTTGGTGAAAACTTCGGCATGGCAGGTGCTTGAAACTCCGGTTTCATGTTATCATAATGAGCATCGGTAATGCCGTGGTCGTAACATCGAGGCGGATTGTAATTGAAGTCCGGTTTTGTTTGAATTACCGGATTGATTAATGGTTGAGCAGGTGGATATTTCATATAAAGCGGTTTGGCAAATTCACCTAATTCATCAAAGGTGCCATGAATTGGATTAAGTGAATGCGATTTATTAATTTCATCAGCGGATAGCATTGGATTAATTAATGGCTGTGCCGGTGGATATTCCATATGAATTTGTTTGGGAAGTTCGTGTAACTTATTAAATGAATTGCCAATGTAACCGTCATCAATTCCAGTGTTATACAATGGCTTGTTTAATGGAATATCCAACGGCATTTTTACATTGAGTGGCTCTGGTATATAATTAATTTTTGGATGAAAATCTTTTACAGGAGGTAATTCAGAAGGAAGTGGAATATCGATAAATTCAAAAGATGATTTATCACTAAAGTTTTTAGTAAGATTATAGTCATGTTTAACGAATATATCCAGTGGCTCCGGTATAATATTAGGAATTGGATTAAAATCATTTACAGGAGGTAATTCAGAAGGAAAGGGAATATCAATAAAATTTTTAGTGAGAGTATAGTCGTGTTCAACGAATAAATCCATATCAATCGGATCAATGTTAATTAAGTTTATAAATGATTTTTTGTCTGACATAATATTATTTTTCCTTTCTTTGGTTAGTTTGATATTTTATTTTAATTAAAAACTTATCTGTATATATAGTTTTAAACAATTGTTTCGCGAAATTTGGTGCATTTTACAATGCGTGATTTCGTATAGTGGCAACCAAATGGATGTTTTTTAATCCAATACCTGGATGACAAATCAAGTACTTCAACGAGAAAATACAACGCTTTATTATTCATTTTCTATAACGATAAAATTGACTAACTCTAACCGTTGTTTCCCATTGTAATGGTAAAAAGCCGAGATCGATTTCCCTCACTACCGGGAATTTGCATAACAACACCATTGGCCGATTTACCAATATGAACATTAGGTTGTAAACTATCTCCTTCCTGATTAAATAATCTTACTAACCGCGATAGAACATCTTTATGAAAAAAAAGGTGTCCAGTACCGCGGGTTGGTTTAATTGCCGGGCCTTCCCCCTCTATTGCATAGGCTTCTTTAATTTCTTCTGCTGAAACGATTTTACCGAATTTTTCATACCGGTCGTTGCTATTACGATAAATAAATGCCGGCTCCCAGCCATTTGCTCCCTGCTCCCAGGATATACGCAAGTTAGAAGGAAGATCTCCATTGAATGAACGCACTTTACTCGACGAAGAATCAACAGTGATTTGCTCAACGATCTGAATTGATGTTGGGTTGACCTTTTTTAATTCCGGTAATTTTTCCGGGTTTGAATCTTTTTTATCCGGCAACTCCTTTGGAAGTTTAACAATTTCCTCGATGGAACTATAGTTAAAATTAAATAAAAAATAAATGCTGACTCCAATAATAAACATAACGGCAATGCCTGGCTTAATGAATTTACTAATTCCCGGGCGTTTTTTTTCGACAGAATTTCCCATTTCGGAATTTGGAATTAATTTTACAGCATGGCAATATTCACGAATTACCACGCTTAGTGCCGAAACATAGAACAAGGCCATCGGACCATAAAGAGAGAATATTGATTCTGCATTACCGGAAAAATTCGGCGCTAGATTTTTTACCTCAGTGGCTAGAAATCCCAAACCGGTAAAGAGCATTAAACTAATAAATGCACTATTGAGTTTCCCTGTTTCATGTTCTACTATCCTTGCCCGACTACAATACCCATGATGTATTAAAGAAAGTCCCAGTACGCAAAGCGCTATGAATAGATTATCCGCAGCAGCTGTTATGAATCCCATAACCAGGGATGCCGCCTGAATAAACATTTGCTTGGTTATCTCAGGCAATATTTCTACTGGAAGATACTGCCATGATAATATAAATAGCATTCCTGTTCCGGCAATTAATAGTATTTTTGATAATTTCATAAATAATTTAGTATTAGAGTTATTGTTTAATTAAGAGGCGAATCGGGATGTTTGATTGAATGGGTCCTTCAATCTCAATAATGACAGCCTCAATTGGGTTAATTTTATCCTTAGATAAAAGTATAGCTCTATGGGTAGGCTTCGGTGATTTTGTACCGGTTGATTCCGACTTGCTGGGAGTATTTTTTTCCTGATTCTGGATATCAATAATTTTCACTTTTGGATTTTTATCGCTATTATCCGAATCCAATTGTTGTGATGAATCAGCTTCTCCACTAATCCCCATTAAAGCTATTCCAGCCACAGCCATTAGGGTTGCCACATCAAAGCCACCGATCGCCCAGGATTGATCTAATCCGTCAGAGGAATTTGGTTTTTTTTCGTTTTTCATTATTATAATTATTCCTGTTTTTCTTCGATTTTGCCATCCAATACCCGTTGTAGTGCACTTTCAACCTCTTCACTTTTTATTGGTTTTTTTTGCTGGTAATCACTCTCATTGACCTGTCCTTGCATTACCCTCTCCAAAGCAGTTTTTCCTACACTCGGACCTTTCTGCTCCGTAGATGTGCCCTCCTCGATTTTCTCGTACCTAATTATTTTTTCCAAAGCTGATTTTTTATTATCATCTTTCTCTTCAGTATTAGCCTCCTTAGAAGAATTCACTTTTGATGAAATACTTTTGTCTTCAACAGCAGCATCAGAATTTTCTTTGACAGATTTTTTTTCAGCTGTTTGATTTTTAGATTTAGTCAATCTCATAAAAATCGGCTTAACTATTTTCGGTACTGAAAAATCTTCCCAAGTGTTTTTTACACTACCTGACTTTAAAAATGAAACCAACGTGATAGCAGTAAATGTTATTATAATAATTGAAACGGTTCTCATGATTAGTAATTTTTGAATTAATATAGCTCTATTTCCACATCTGAGTCCTTCAGTGAATTTTTATTATCCAACTCATTCTGTCTGTTGCGAATTATCTCGGGTAATGCGCCCATCATTGCGCCTGAATTCTTTGCTTTAAACAATTCAAGATTGTAATTTTTCTCCAACTCTAACGATTGAGTTATCGCTAAATTAATCATATCATCAGATATCACATTATTAGACTGTGCAAGTGATATGCTGACCTCCGGAAATCTCTCCATCAGTTTTTTTCTAGCATCATCAAGTTTTTTATTTTGTTTGTCCAAACTTCTATAATTTGCGCTCTGCTCGCTGTCTGTAGTTGACTCAATAATCACATTATAATTATCAACCGATTGACCAATTGCCGGCGTTTTTTTCCCCTTACTTTTCATTTCGTATAATCGAGTTCTTCTGGCAGAATTTTTGATTTTATTATCCTCAATTCTTTTCCCTTTATCATTATAATATTTTGTGCCAAAACCATTTTCCATGGCATTTTCATATTCAGTCGCGGCGGCTTCGAGCTCATTGGCTTCAATAAATTTATCTATGTTTGAGACGTATCCTTTACTTTTTTCGATCTCCGGATTACTTTTGTAATTTCTCAATTCACTTTGACTAAACGATAAATCTCGCTTAATTTCCCTGAATGTCACTACGACTCCGTCATTTGAATCTATATTGCCAACGGCACTTTTTGATGAAATCAAAAATATACATATTAACATTTTAGTGCTGATTAATTTATTACTTTTCATAATTATTTATAGTTATAATATTTATTTGTTTAACATCTCAATTATTTGTAGAGCTAACGTTTCGCCGCTAATAGCATTTTTTGCGGTTAAAAATGGTATTAAATATATTCCCTGCAATTTTAAATCTCTGGCAAGATTCTGTATATCACTGGTGTCCGATATTCCTGTCATTATCCAATTCGCCGCAAAAAAATTAATCAGAATATTTTGTACCCGATGTTCAATCTCAAGATCAATTTCTCTACCATCAATTCTTGTTGTGAACAAGATCTCTGAAGGGATTGTAACTTTCTCAGATTCCAATCCTAAACGTTTAGTAACAATCGTTGCTGTTGTATATTTTTTCGGATTTTTTCCTAGTCTATAGGCCGCAAGCCTCAGAAAAGTAGACTCCTCACTATAAACGATATTGTTAAGGACTGGGTTCGCAGCACTATAAATATTTATGGAGTGCTCTAAAATAGAGTCATCGTTTAATAATAACCCTATTTTGGATCCCATACCCGATAAAATTGCTGCGTCCTCTGCGTGTAATTTTGTTGGATCTAAATATTTCAAAACCTGACCTGCTTCATTTAGCAAATCTATATCGAGGCCGTCCAATGCCTCATCTATTAACTCAATTGCCCTGTTTGCTGTGAGCTTCGTTCTGTCTGGAATGATTATATTAGAATAGCTTTTTTCTAGAATTCTTTTTGGTGGCGGGGTACTACTGACAACATTTGTAGGTACAGTATTTTTTGGCATCGGCTTATATTTTGTCTCTACACTATTGAAAAAGCTCTTGCAACCTCCGGATACGATGTTCATAGATAAAAAAATAACGATTGCCGTTATGCGTATATTTGATTTAATAACATTTAATCTCATAATTTATTTAATTTATTATTCATATTTTTAGTTTCTACAGTTAAAGGTCTGGACAATAGTTTGAGAAATTGATTTCATTTCAGGCTAGTATTAATAGAACAGAAATAGCGTTAGATATTTTATTAAATTAATTTTTGAGTTATTATATACATCATAGCGCGAAACAATTGTGTGTCGTTTTCGCAGGATGAATATTCAGTTTTACAAAAGTAAGGCTTTCCCGATTTCATATCGGGAAATACCATCTACGAACGCCAAAAAGGCATGAAACAAACTACAGCCCGGCTATTTTTCAGTTTCAAAAGATTTTCAGTTGCAGAAGAGTCTCAGCCGAGCAGACAACGCATTGCATCATAATTCGGGATTTACTTATGTCATTGGCATTATGCAGTGCTTGAGATAATCTGCAGCTATCCACAATACATTTAATAATCTTGTCGAACTCCAAGGAATATCTGATGTTTTCTATCTTTATAAAAATTGTATATCAACATGCTAATTCAGAATAACTAATTAATGCCAAAAATTCCCAAATTCTATCGACAACGTTTTTTATTGTTATTGCTGGAATGTCTTGGAGGTTACATATCTAAAATGGACTTCCAAAAGCTACTGTTTTTGTCACATAAGGAAGCAGGTTTTTCATACTATGATTTTGTTCCTTATCATTATGGTTGTTATTCCTTTCAAGCACAATCTGATATCGAATTACTGGAATCATTTGGATGGATTGAGCAAAAGCCGAAACATATTAAATTACTGGCAACACCGAATGATGCGAAAAATAATAATGAGCGAAATTCAATCAACATATTTAAAAACAAGATTGAGGGATATAAAGGCCGAAAACTGATACAATATGTTTATGAACGTTATCCATATTATGCTATAAATAGCAAAATAATTTCTGAGGTACTAGATGATTTGGCTGATGTAGATGTTGAAAGAAGCAAATTAATAGGTAAAAATAAAATCCTTTATACAATTGGTTATGAAGGTCTTTCATTCGAGTCATATGTCAACCGACTTCTTGAACATGGTGTTCAATTATTATGTGATGTTCGCAAAAATCCTTTTAGCCGTAAATTTGGTTTTTCAAAAGGTGTGCTTAGTCGCTTATTGCCAAAACTTGGGATTGAATACGTACATATTCCTGAATTGGGAATACCATCAGAAATGCGCCAGGATTTAAATTTAGCAGATGATTATATAAAACTTTTTGATGTCTATCGGAAAACACTGACGCAAAATGTGAAAAGTTTTCAATTAATAGAGACATTACTCAATAAACATAAACGTATTGCCCTAACCTGTTTTGAAAAAGAATATCATTTCTGCCACCGTCATTGTGTCAGCGATTATTTGCAAGACAGAAGCAATATCAAGATTTGCCATCTATGAGCAATACACGAAAAGTATTCATTACAGTTAAAACATACCCAACTTTATCCAAAAAATATGATGAACTAGTTTGTACTGCGGGGATTCTTGATAATGGGAAAGAGAGTAAAATGATGATTGAAGATTGGGAGATTGGAATGTTGTATTGGAACTGCTTAAAACAAGTTGAAGGGAATGAAAGCGAAGCTCTTATATTAGTTAGAAAAAAATATATCGACGAATTTTCGACGAAAGACCTTCATTTATTTTTAGGCACAACAAGACAATTCCATAGTTGGGCTAAAAATCCATTTGTTATCATAGGTGTTTTTTATCCTCCGATTGATAGGCGATTGTCGCTTTTTTAATTTTCTTTTTGATGTGACTTTCAACCACCCCTATATGCAGTACCCGGCCCTAATATCCGTTTAGGTTCAGTGATATCTTGACTCAAAGAAATAGGGAGTGAACAATCCGGGCATGTATTCAATTTACAAATTTAGAAAAATTTAATGAAGCACCTACCCTGTCTTCTAGTTAAAGAAATAAGATCACTATTATTTGCACCATCTACCTATGCCGCTTCAGCATTGTTTATGATGATAATGGGGATTATTTACTGGCTAATTTTATTGGAATACAGTCAGGAGGCAATTGATAGTTTACCCATAATAGATTTCTTTAAAGGTTATTGGTTGCCGGTTTTGATTTTGGTTCCTATGCTGACCATGAGGTGTATTGCTGAGGAACGGCGACAGAAAACTTTGGAAACGTTATTAACTACTCCGGCCTCTGCGCTTGAAGTGGTTGTGAGTAAATTTTTAGCTGCCTATTTATTATACTGTGGGTTATGGATGCTAACATTATGTTACCCAATAATTACTAGTTATATTGTCTACTCAAATTTGGATTTCAACCCTTTTATGGATAGAGGTATATTGTTAGGGGGTTATTTATTTATTGGATTGAGTGGTCTACTTTTTGTCAGTATTGGAATTCTTGCCAGCTCACTGACACGTAGCCAACTTGTTGCCGGCATGCTTTGCTTTACTATTTTATTTATAATTATTGTTGGTGGGTTTTTGATAGCCCGAACACCGATCTCTCAAAATTCTATAATTCCCATCATCGAATTGCCTATGGAATATGCCCTTCAATCATTCATACATCTGGAAGACTTTAGTCGAGGTGTAATAGATACTCGACCGTTTTCATTTTATATAAGCAACACGTTACTTGCATTGGGTGTATCAGTACTTGTAGTAGAATCAAAAATTCAATGAACTTCGACGATTTTAGAACAACAAATTTGATAAAGTGGATTAATCGATCCTTGCAGATTTTATTTGGCGTACTGTTGATAGCCGGTATAAATTACCTTTGTTTAAAATATTATTTTCGAGAAGATCTAACCCAACGTCACTTATACTCACTATCGCCTGAAACAAAAGCTTATATTAACAAAATTGAAAAACCACTGAAAATCATATCGACTATTACTCCTCAAACACCGGGTAGTTTACATAAATACGTTAGTAACTTATTGAAAGAATATGAGTATGAAGGTAAAGCAGGAAACAGCCAAAAAATTGAGGTTGAATTCGTAGATGTTTATAAAGAGAGAAAAAAAGCGGAACACCTTGCACGCACTTATGGACTTCAACAATCTGATATTATTTTGGTAGCAAGTGATGATCGCCAAATAATACTTTTGCCAAGTGATATTATGAAAACTGAGGAAAACGTAACTATGGCATTTAAGGGCGAGCAGGCATTGACTTCTGCTATTGTGGAACTAACTGCAAAGAGAAAGCAAAGAATTTATTTTCTCGGTGGTCATGGAGAAATGAGAATCGATGATTCAGATCCGTTAAGAGGCTTATCTGAGGTAGTTCAACAATTACACTTTAGAAACTTTGATATGGGGGTACTCGATTTATCAGTAGTCGATAAAATTCCAGATGACGCTGATTTAATAATTGTTGTATCTCCCCAAGGTTCTATACAACCAAATGAAGTTAGAATTCTTAAAAAATATCTCAATGAACAAGCGGGGCGGTTAATGATTTTTTTAGATCCTGGCAAAAATCACGGGTTAGAAGACCTATTTTATGAATGGGGAATACTTGTTGATGATATGCTTGTATTTGATAACGGCGATGATTTTCAAGAATCGAGTGGCGATTTAATTATCAGACAATATGCAGATCATCCAATTACAGAAACACTAATAAAAAACCAGATTCCTTTGGTCTTTGGATTGTGTCGTCCGGTTCGAATGAACCCAGGAAGCCCGTTAGATGAAAGATTGCAAACCACACAACTACTCGGTAGCTCTGCTTCCAGTTGGGCAAAACGCAATTATTTAAACCCAAAAAATATTCAGGAACTCAGCTATAATCCAAAAACTGACTTAAAGGGCCCTATAAGTTTAGCTATGATTGCAGAAAGAAAAATCTCTCCGAGTCTAGGTATTAATTTTTCAGGTGGGCGTCTACTTGTATTTGGCAATTCAGACTTCATAACTAACCAACGAATTGGTGCTCTCGGTAACTATATGTTATTTCTTAACACAATTAATTGGAGTCTGGACAAAAATGATTTATTAGCGATACAACCTCGACCAATACATAGAATTCAAATTCCATTGAGTCGTAAAGAAGTCATAAATTTGGGATTGGTTTTATTAATATTACCCTGCAGCACTGCAATTGCCGGAGTCATAGTCTATTGGATTCGAAAACAATAATGGAAATAATCGATGCGTTTTAAACTAACTATAATTTTATTACTCCTTAATATCACTTTAATTAGTTTTATCTATTACATTGATAAATCAGCGAATACTGAAAAGTTTTTTACTGAAGAAGGAAATCTAGTCTTTCAACCCGGAATAGTGGAAAATTGTGATTCTTTGATTATTGAAAATAAACAAGAACAACTTACATGGAAATTAGTAAGAAACAATAATGACTGGCAAATTGAAAAACCTGTTGAATGGCCGGCCAATATTTTCGCAGTGAGAAGAATTATTAACCAATTAACTTTTTTGGAAAAAGTTACCGAGTTCGATGTTGATGACATTAAAAAGTCTGGGCAATCCCTATCAGATTACGGATTATCAGAACCAAATGCTGTGATTAGTCTTATAAATAATAATATTAAAACGACTATAAAAATTGGTGAAACTACAGAAATTGGTCGACGTTTGTACGTGTTGTCACCCGATGAATCGAGAATACTCGTGATTAATCGCGATATTCTTGATAGCATATCAATAGGACTGGAAGAACTTAAAAGCCAAAAGATTTTTGATATACCTTTATTCGAAATTCAGTCTCTGAATATACAGCTGTATAAACCGGACAGTGTAACAGTACAACTTTCCAAAAATGAAAATGGGTGGAGTTTTGAATCACCTATCCAGACGGAAGCTGATACGAGTAGCGTCATTGCCACTATTAATAGTTTAACATCACTCAACGTTGATTCATTTATAAAAGCAGATTACGACTTACAAGGGCTTACAAATCCATCAATGAGATTAACTATTCAAGGTGATAATCGAAAGCTTACAGTAAAATTGGGAAATTTAATTTCCGAAAACAAACGACAAAAAAAGTACTACGGAATGCTGGAAAACAATCCAACTGTGTTTATTTTATCAGCACAACCATTTGAAGTTTTGAAAGAAGCACAAGTTAACTTGAGAGATAAAACATTCATAAAGTGTAATTGGGATGAATTGACGTCAATTGATATAGAGGTGTCAGATAAAATGATAACATTACAAAAACTTGAGACTGGTATTTGGAATGTACTGGAGAAAATAGACAAAGGTGAATTAATCGTCTGGGAAGCTGACTCTAATTTAGTTCAAGGTATTATCAACGCCTTTACCAAGTTGGAGGTGTTAAAATTTATTACTGATGCTCCAGCTGAAAATGATTTAGAAAAATACGGAATCAAATCACCTCACAGGAAAATTACCATACATGCTGACAAGGATCTTGAAGTATTAATAGGGGACATGGATTTTAAAAATAAATTGCGCTATGTGAAATTAAACTCTGAGCCGTATATATACCAAATTAAACCTTTCTTGCTACACATGTTGAAGCTCAATGCTCTACACTATAGACAACGCACGTTAAACGAACAGCCTACTTCAGCTAAAGTTCAAAAACTTACCATTAAAGAGTTAAATAAAGGGATAACTATACTTGCACAAGATTTTGATGTCGAATCAGATAATTTAATATCAACATTAAGTGATTTAGATGACAAGAAAAGAAATGCAGTTGTTGAACTGTTGAATTCGATAAAGACTTTTGAAGTTAAAGAATATTTGCGCTATCAGTTTGACGAAGAATTTAAGTTGGACAAAAAAACCAATCTTCCATGGAAATACCGATTTGACGCTGTAATATTGCTTCCATCCGGTAATGGAAAAGAAATCGTCAATAAGACATATTTCTTTACCGACAGAGTGGGTGGAACTACTCAATATGGCGGATCCCCTGATGATGATTTGACTTTTACACTAACGCAAAAATTAATTGATGCCTTATTTACCGTTACATTTACTCCTGAATCAATAATACCTGATAAAAAGAATAAAGAGTAACGTTTAATAATTTCCAATATAGAGTTTAATTGCAGAATTTAATGGCTCCGGTAAAAATCAGTTGTATTGGGAAAAAATGTTTCAGTGAAGGCTACAAATATTCCTGTTGTCTGATAAATACAATATTAGTTTTTATAGCATTCGTACAATTTTATATAATTTTATTAAATGTAATCAAACTGGAGATACCGACTCCAGAGTTTTTAAAAAGCAAAATTGAGCAAAAATTAATTAAACACAATCTTGTCGCTAACTGGGAATCAATAAACTTGGATTTAGCAGGAGGCATTCACGTTAGAGATTTGTCTTTATTTTTATCACAATATAATAAAAATTTCGAAATCGCTCATGCAGACGCAGCATTAGTAAATTTAAATGTTTTCGACTTATTACTGAATAAAATTAATATAAATAAAATCAGTCTAAACAATGCTGAGTTGTTTGCACCTAACATTAATCCCCTAATTAATAGCAATAATCCATTGGTCAAAAATTTTAATGGGAAGCTGATTAAGAAAAATGGAAATTGGGAACTGCATAATTTAATTCTAAATTTTTTTAATTTAAGCCTATTTGCGAACGGACAACTTCCTGAATTGACAGGCGTTGACTCAAATAAACAACTTAATATTTTAGATCAGTATAAAGCATTTTGTTTTCTAGCCTATAAATATAAATCCCATTTTGAAGCATCTACAAGCCCTCAACTAAAAATTAATTTTCTGAAAAACGAATCCGGTGAAATAGGTATAGAAGGGGAATTAATTGGAAAAAATTATCAGTTAAATCGCAATCTAACTGCTAAAAATATTCGAGCTAGTTTTATCTCTGATAGATTAACAGAAGCATTCCCTATAAGTCTCCAAATTGCAGATATAAATTTTCTAAACATCTATTATTTGAAGGATATAAAATTACAGTTTCCTCTACAGATCAAAAATCTGACAAGTATACCCGATAGAATAAAACTAAGTGTTAATCGATCTATTTTGTTTAACCAATCACTAATGTCACTGTATGGTGAAATCGATTTGTCGGAATACCCTATTATTAAAAGTCAGACTCATTTTATTCGCAATAAAAAGCCAGTAAACGTAATATCAAATATAGATTCAAAAAATAAAAGCGGTCAAGTTCAGTACGATGGTGAATTCGACTTAAAATTGATCAATAAAGTTTATGATTTAAACTCTTTTAATTTCATCAACAAATTCAAAATTAAAGGATCCACTAATATTAAGTTAAGTGTCAACTTTGATAAAAATTTCAAATTTAATAACGCTGAATTTGAGACGACCCTAAATAACCCTAAATATAAAGATATTGAAATTTTAAATCTCTTTGCTAAAGGGACAGTGAGCAAGACGGATCTATCACTAAACCAGTTAGAATTTGATCATGCTAAATATCATGTTTCCGGTTCATATGCTCAAAACTTCATCACTAAGGATTACCGTTTTCTTCTAAGTGGAGATGTTTATCCACACGATTTAAATTCAGTACTCGACGACTGGTGGGATAATATTTGGAATAGAATTGAATTAAGTGAACCCACGGTAAAAGCCGATATTGATATAAGTGGCCAATGGGGAACTTTAAGAGAATTATTTGTTTATGGATATGCAAAGGGTAACGATTTTTTGTATAAAAATCTACCGGTAGATTTTTGTAGCACAAAAATTTTTCTCTCGTATAATTTTACCTATATTTACGATTTAGTAGCACAAATGAATGACAAGTTCTTTAACAGTGATATTCAGTGGTACTATATTGAGAATCAGCCAACTCCGGTAGAAATTCAGTATTCAATATTTTCGCGACTCGATCTTGATGAATTAGAAATAGTAACAGAAACAGATTTATCTGCAATAAAATCTGATATCATTCCGACAGCTCCTCCAGAATTAAAAATAACCGGCAAGTGGTTAAGTGAAAACAATAAAAAAGAATCAACTAACTATAAAATAGAGGCCAGATTGAATGATAAACTCAACTTCTACAATATCCCTATCGACAGGATAAATTTTAATGCTGATATAAATACCTATCAATCTAAAATTTCCAATTTAAATTTTGATATTCAAAACGGTCATGGAAAAGGAGATATTGTAATCGAAAATAAAAAAAATAATGATATTCTAAATTTCGATATCAGTCTCAGTAATATGGACTATATGAAAACATTAGAAACTATTAAAAAATTAAATTTGGATGATGATCAAAAAAGTAATGTTATTACTGATGTCGATGAACTAAAATCAGATCATGGTAAAATTGATATTAAAATTAAAGCAAAAGGAACTATGGGCGATTTAAAAAGTTTTGTCGGCGAGGGAAACACAGAAATTAAGGGCGCGAATATCTGGTCAGTACAACTCTTTGGTCAGTTATCGCGATTATTAGAGAAAACCTGGGCCAGTTTTACAACTTTACCATTTAACAACTCAATAGGAGATTTTAAAATTAGTGATGGGATAATCCATTTCCCGAAATTATCAATTTCCGGCCCAAATGCAGAAATTCAGACTAGTGGATTTTTGAATTTCACAAATTCAAAACTTGATTTCAAAGTTAAATTATTTCCTATGGAAAAATCCAAACAACCGATGGCATCCATAATCAGCCCAATATTAAAACCATTTAGCCATGCTCTTGAATTAAGATTAAAAGGAACTTTGGATGAACCAAATTGGCGCCTATCGATTGACCCAAGAAACCTATTTCAATCAGATAATAATAAAACCAAAACTGAATAATTCTTATGACAACTATTTCAGATAAACAGAAAGCAAAGTTTCAAGTCGGTGCACATTGCTCAATTGCAGGCGGGCATGATAAAGCTATCTATCTCGGCCAAAATTTAGGATGTGAAGTCATCCAGGTATTTACAAAAAATAATATGCAATGGTTCGCCAAACCGTTACTGCAAAAATCAATTGATGACTACAAAAAAGCAAAAAATGAGACCGGTCTAAAAAATGTTTTTGCCCATGCCGGATACTTAATCAATTTGGCGACAACCAAACCTGAAAATCTGGAAAAATCACGGCAGTCATTGCTCGATGAGTTGAATCGTTCTTCTCAACTGGAATTTCCGTTTATCGTTTTGCATCCCGGAGCACATCTTGGCAAAGGTGAGGAAGCAGGACTCAATCTTATAATCGAATCGTTAGATATCGTATTTAAAAAATATGAAGGTGAAACTAAAATTGCACTAGAAATTACTGCCGGGTCTGGAACTGTTATGGGCAACAAGATTGAGCATCTGGCGTATCTAATAAAGAACTCTCCGCATGGAGATCGACTCGTTGTGTGCCTGGACACCTGTCATTTATTTGCTGCTGGTTATGATGTCCGCACAAAAATTGGCATTAATAATTTCATCAAAGAATTTGAAAAAAATCTTGCATGGGAAAAAATAGTATGTCTGCACATGAACGATAGCAAAAATGATCTCGGATCAAGAAAAGACCGTCATGAACTTCTGGGAAAAGGAAAAATCGGCATTGAATGTTTTGAAACTATTATGACGCACAAAAAATTTGCAGAGATTCCAATCTGCCTGGAAACTCCAAAAGGTGATGATAACATTAATGATCGTAATACTTTAATTCAGTTGAAGAAAATGCGCAAGTTAGGGTGATAAACACTCACTCAACATTCTGAACTTGTTCGCGAATACGTTCTAGTTCATTTTTGCAGTCAACTACGCATTTGCTGATTTCATAACGACTTGCTTTCGAGCCGATGGTGTTAAACTCTCTATTGATCTCCTGTAAAATAAAATCGAGTTTTCTGCCGATGAGATCATCTGATTCAATAGTATCAAGAAACTGTTTTATATGGCTATCCAAACGAGTTATTTCCTCAGCAATATCGCTTCGATCAGCAAATAGTGCAATTTCTCTGAGAATTCGTTCATCATCCAAATCAATTTCCAAATTGATGAGTTTTAATCTTTTTAGTAGATGCGTCCGGTAATCTTCCACAACAGATTTTGCCTCTTTCTTAATATTTTCTAACCATTCACAAATAGATTGAACGCGGTTAATAATATCAATTTTTAAAGCTTCACCCTCCTTACATCTCATATCAACCAATCCTGATATTGCATCTTCGAGGGATTTAAGCACTAGAGCCTCGCAATCTCCAATGAGTGGAATATCTGCTTTAGATCGAACATTACAGGCAATTTGAAAAAGTAAATTTGAATCGGGGTTATAGGAAATACCGTTCTGCTCTGTAACATTTTTCAATCTGTTTAAAATTTCTACAACACTTTGATCATCCCAGTTAAAATCTGAAGACTGGCCTAATTTTTGAATTTGAACAACACCATTAACTTTGCCACGTCGAATTTGTGTTCGTAATTTTTCAGATATCTTTCGGTCGATTTGCATCCACTCTTTTGGTAATGCAAAATTTATTTCCAAATTTTTTCGATTAACAGAAGAGAGTTCCACTGTAATTTCGAATATTTCGTTAGCCGCAGAACCACGACCATAACCTGTCATACTATTCACAATTTTTATACATTCGTTAAAATTTTTTCAACTTGTTCGACATCTTTATCTCCTCTACCACTTAAATTTACAACTAATATTTGATCCTTCGACAAATCAGCTGCTCTTTTAATCGCAAATGCGAGTGCATGTGAAGACTCCAACGCAGGAATTATGCCCTCCAGTTTTGAAACTTGTTGAAAAGCCTCTAACGCTTCCGAATCTGTTGCATAGCCATAATTTATTCGACCCCTATCTCTATAGTAGGCATGTTCTGGTCCAATCGCCGCATAGTCCAGTCCTGCTGAGATTGAGTGCGTAAGATTGATTTGGCCATCGTGATCTTGCAAAATATAAGTTTTACAGCCTTGCAGTACACCGAGTTTTCCACCTTCAAATCGAGCTGCGTGATTGCCACAAGTTATTTCGGTTCCACCGGCTTCGATACCGGTTAGTTTAACAGACTCATCTTCAAGAAAATCAAAAAACATGCCAATGGCATTACTTCCACCGCCGACGCAGGCTATTAGTTCATCCGGTAGGCGCCCTTCTTTTTCCAATATCTGTTCTTTAGTTTCCTGTCCAATTATTCGATGAAAGTCTCTAACCATCATTGGATAAGGATGTGCCCCCAAAGCCGAACCGAGTATATAATGGGTATTTTTAACATTTGTAACCCAATCACGCATTGCCTCATTTATGGCCTCCTTTAAAGTCTTTTGACCCGCTTCAACTGAGACAACTTCAGCTCCACACAAACGCATGCGAAAAACATTGAGAGCCTGACGCTCCATATCCACGGCGCCCATATAAATAACACATTTCATACCAAATCGAGCTGCGCCGGCGGCAGTGGCAACACCGTGCTGACCAGCACCTGTCTCTGCTATCACACGTTTTTTGCCCATTTTTTTTGCCAATATTATTTGTCCCAAAACATTGTTAATTTTATGGGCTCCGGTATGCAGCAAATCTTCTCTTTTTAAATAAATTTTTGCTCCACCAACGTGATCAGTAAGTCTTTCTGCAAAATATAATGGTGTCGATCGACCGGCAAATTCGGCCAAATAATAATTGAGCTCATCTTTATAACTTGGGTCGTCCTTTGATGACCGATAAACTTTTTCCAATTCATACAGTGCAGTCATCAATGTTTCAGGTACATACATTCCACCATACTGACCAAAGTGCCCTTTTTCATCAGGCAGAGAAAATCGATCAATTTTTGAACTCTCAAATACTGATGTCACCACAAAATTTTTAAATTGGATTTAGACAAAATAAAATAACTTCCTTAAATATTGAATTTAAAGAGATAAATTGTAATTAGAAAATTTACCGCGAAAAAAATTAATCTATAATTACAGGTACTTCAACTAAGGAAAAACCGCTCGATTCAACAAAGATATAACCCTCTCCTTTTTCACCCCCTTCTAAAGGTACATTGACTGATTTTTCCCCTTCAGGAATTAAAACTTCAGGCATAATTACACTTTGTGGAATATCAGTAGTAACATTAATTATTAAGCCGCCGGCAGGTGCTTCAAAATCTATATTGAAATTCAATGTTTCAACCTGACCTGACAGTAATGAAATTTTATTTGGTGAAATACCGATTTTTGAACTATCAACTCTAAAGTCTCCAATTAAGATATCATCATTATGATATGATCTAAGAGATACGTTGTAATCGACATTCGCCGGCACTCCCGGAACAATAAAACTAATTGAGTTAGGAGATTGAAATTCAGTAGAAATTTCAGTGTCATCAAAGACAATTCTGTCTTCTGGATTAAACCCACGTCCTAAGACGGCAACTTTAGATCCTTGCACGCCTCGATCACTTTCAAGTTGAATAACGTATCTATCAATCAATTTAACTGCAAATAATTTTGTTTTTTTCCGTTCATGCCTTTTAACAACTTTGGTTTTGAAATTGTAGACTAATTCATAATAATATTTGGCGCTAGCTCTATTACCTGGAATTAAATGCTCGTACTCAAAAATATATTCACCTAAATTACTTTTAACCATTCGATGAGTCTCACCATCAATTACTATATTGGCTTTTATAGATTCCTTATCTATTTTGGCTTCACTTGGTTTTACTCTTAAACTGAATGTATAAATCCCGGAAGAATTAACTGGGATTTTCCCGGGTGTCAGATTAATCATACCAGTTGAACAACCGGACAAAACCAGTGTGGATATTAGAATTATATAATTTAAAAAAATTTTCATTTGCTTCATAATTTTAAGTTTGATGAAAATTAGCACTGCTATTTATGAAACTGCAAGAAAAAGCTGAAAATACTTCTGCGTTAGGTATATATTTTCATATTCCCTTTTGTGCCAGCAGTTGTGATTTTTGTGCTTTTTACCAGGAAGCACCCCAAAGAGCTGAATTAAGTCGATATATTACAGGCATCGAGGATGAGCTGAAGGTATATACATTTGCTGATATTGAGACAACAGTTTTTTGGGGTGGTGGAACACCAGGATTATTACCAGCCTCTGATTTATACCGAATGGGGACTGCTTTACTCAATAAATTAAGTAAACCACCTATTGAATGGACTGTTGAACTCGCCCCTTCTGTTGTAAAAGAGGATAAAATTAAAGCGTTGCTTGATTTGGGGGTCAATCGCATTTCTATGGGGGTTCAAACATTTAATGAAAAATATCTCAGAGTAATTGGTAGACGTCATTCAGCAAAACAGGTTTATAAAGCTATAGATATAATTAAGCACTGTGGATTTGAAAATTTCAATTTGGATCTAATATTTTCCATACCGGGACAATCTATGGATGATTGGTTATTGGATATTAATGAGGCAAAAGCGACTGAGCCCGCGCATATTTCGACTTATTGTCTAACTTTTGAGGAAGATACAGTCCTGTACTCAAAATTATTAAAAGGTCAGACCCACAAAAAATCTGAAGATGAAGATGCAATATTTTATGAGAAAACATGGGAGACTCTGGAAAATGCAAATTTTTCACAATATGAGATATCCAATTTTTCAAAACCAGGAAAAGAATGCCTTCACAATATAAATACCTGGAGAATGAATGATTGGATTGGGCTGGGTCCATCAGCGGCTAGTCAATTTAATGGAAGTCGATTTGCCAACCATGCTTCCGTTGAAAAATGGTTAACTAATATGCATAAAAATAATGAGCGTTTTGAGTATTTAAATGAAATTTCCTCAAAGACATTTTTGGTTGATTCTCTTATATTCGGTCTACGAATGAACAAAGGTGTTAATTTAAAATTTTTGCGCCAAAGATTTTCTGATATATCATTAACTCCTCTAAATAATTTATGGCAAAAGCTAATCGAAGAAAAACTAGTTATACTCAATTCTGTAGAGCAGTTATATTTAACCCCAAAGGGACGATTATTATGTGATTCTATCGCAGTTGAAATAATGAATACTTTTGATGAGTAAAATATATTGGCCAGATTAACCTGGCCTACACCAAGTTTTCTAACTGTCCATAAGCTTCAATTTATCATTTTGTAATAACTCTCAGGTTATGTTAAAAAAACATGAAGCAAGCTATCAGGAATCAAATATAATTAAAAGAGTCTAAAATATATGTTTAATAATTGTTAAATTAATAACTTACTTATGCTTATACTTGATACCTTTAAAATTTAAGCGATATTTTAGTCAAATGCAATATATTGTATCAACTAAAGAAGTTACAAAATGAAGATGTCATTTGGAAAGCTAGCTTACATAATTATCCCGGCAATAATAGGAGTATCGCTGAATTTCGTCATACGGGATTATTTCAAAGTCAGCGCTGATCTAACGGTACATGAAGTTGGACTGAAATCAACTGATAGATCACTTCATATTATTGAAATTGAAAATGCCACAAATCTCGATGCCAATGAAATATATCTATCTGCTAAACTAAAACATCCTATCGTCGATATTCGGCAAGATATTGATGAGCCCTTTAGTGGAATACAAGGGTGCGATTTGGATCTTGTTGAGGGTGGAAAAGGTGAGAGTGATCTTGTTGGAAAATTCAGTAAAATAAACAACCATGAAAAACGTTATTTCAGAATTATAACAGCTGAATCTGATGTGATGGAAAAAAACAAAAATTTTGTAACTAATATTTCATATGATTATTATGAAGGCGAACCGATACCTGATGTGAACTACAAACAAAGCAACACATTAACGCCAACATTAGGTAAAAGATATACACTTAAAATTGCCAACCGAGGTCCTAGCAGAGCAAGAAACATAATTGTTAATTTAGCATTTGATATTCCAATACAACATTTCACAGTTGATAGACCTGACACACCCCATATTTTTAACGACGACCCAACTGTTTCTGATTTTTATGTTACTGAGGGTGGGATTGAACATAATACTGCTGAAGGCTATTTAAGACAACTTTGGCCCAATGAAATTGTTACAATTCAAGTTTGGACTGCTCCGCCAATGACTATCCCTGAAGAAAGCAAAGTTATTTCCGGCGTTTCATTTTCAGGCCAGAAAGAATCATCTAATTTTTCATTTCTGAACAGCGGAATATCCGGAATAATTTTTGGCTTAATTGTTCACAGAATTTTTCACTAAACCTTATTATTCCAATTTTCTTAATATGAGAAAAACCTCACTGATGGAAATGAAATAGCTTGAGCCATCTGCAAAACAGATAATATTTTAATCCCATTAATACCAAAGATTATTTATGGACAACAATGCAGGCAGCAAAAAAAGCCGAATTTCAAATTGAGCAATTCGGAACAACACTGATTACCCCATTAATTGCGTTAAATAAAACAACCGAAAATCCAATTGCCAAAGTTTATATTTCTTCCGGCATTCACGGTGACGAACCTGCAGGAGCATTAGCTTTGCTTGAGTTACTGCAGATACATACTCTTCCACCGGAAATATCATTTTTCATTTGCCCATTATTAAATCCTTGGGGGATGCAAAATAATAAGCGAACCAATGCAGACAAAATTGATATAAAAACAATTGCGCCCGAAGCGATTTACCTGGTACAGAATCATTCAAAACTTGTGTATACTTTGGAAACGCCTACAAATCTCGATATAAATGTTCGAGTTAAAACACACATTGAAGTTATTAAGGCTATGGTGAATGAGCTGTTGAATAATTAGACATGAATAAGCAGCCGTTCGGCTAAGCTCAGGACAAAGCCGCACTCATCAGTCACTTTAACAAAAGATTCTCGTTTATTTTCACACCCATATTTTCAAGACAGAATTCCTCCATGTCTTCAGGAACAGGAGCGATAAAGGAAACTTCCTCATCTTCAAAATTGAATGTGATTTTAAAGGCGTGCAAAGCTTGACGCCTCATTGCCAAAGTTTTTTCCAAACGTTCTGTCCAGCCATGTTCAATAAATTCTAAATAGAGTGTATCATCAGAGCCATAAACTTTGTCCCCAACAACAGGATAGCCCATCCATTTTGCATGTGCTCTAATTTGATGTTTACGACCGGTAATTGGGGTAACTTTAACGATGGAATAATTATTTCTATGCGTCAATGGTTCAAATAAAGTTTCTGCCATTTTAGAGGAATTGGATTTTCGGACAACCTGTTTAACATAAACCTGACTTTCCATGTCACGGGCTAAATGTTTACGCACATGACAACTCTCAATAAAATCACCTTCCAATAGTGCAATGTATGTTTTGCTGACAATACGATTCTGAAATGCCATTTGATATTTCCGAGCATAATATTTATTTTTTGCCAAGATGACCACACCACTCGTTTCACGATCCAAACGACTGACTAAATGTAGAGTTTCCAGATCGGTATAAATTTTGCAGGCGCCGACTAGACTTGATAGAGGTCCATTTTTAGACGGATGGCAAACCAGCCAGCCAGGTTTGTTTACAACCAATAAATTTTCATCTTCATAAGTAATCCAGGATTTAAGATCATCTAAAATGACTAGTTCCGCTGTATCTTCCATTAATTTTTTGTATCAATATATGTTTAAAGTATTCATTCAATAGGTCATCCAAATCAGTAATAGTGTATCTTTTAATTCAATAACAGTTGCATGAAAAACTAAATTTCGTGCATTTTAATTAATTGAAATATATATTCCCAGAGTTAAAGAGCAGATTAACAATATTATTAACAATGTTTCAAAGAAAATAGCAATAATGTCACTTATTGATTCTCAGTCATTTTTTTCAGAAAAACTGCTTCTAATCGATGCCAGTTCATCAACTGTTTATATTGGCCTAATGCATAATCATAAATGGTTATCTTTTTTTAAATCAGAACAGGAATCATTAGTTTCAGTATTTAACGGGGTAAGACTGTGTCTCCGTGAAGTTTCACTAGATCTGAAAAATTTAGATGGCTTTATTTTTTGTCGAGGTCCGGGGAAAATTCTCAGTCTCAGAGTTGCTGCAATGGCTCTAAACAGTTGGTTGAATTTACCAGAGTTAAGTGATAAAAAATTATATTCCTACAAAAGTTTTAATTTCATAGCCTCAATATTATTGATGAAAAAAGAGCAGCTACCCTTTCACATAATTTCAGCGTATCGAAGTGACCAATGGAATATGCTATCAGTTGAAAATACTCTACCTGAAGCAAAATTAAAAATTGCTGCATCTGAAGAAATTGAAAAATTATCGGGCGATATTTTTTATATCAAGCAAAGGGAATCTAAATATGAGCCGATAACTCAAGCAAAAGAAATTCACTATCAGATTAAAAAGTTTGTTGAACTGGTAAATATTGAAATTCTAATTTTGCATAATGATAAAGCAGAAGTATTGACATTAAAAAATCCAGAATTTGTTAAATGGAATGCAAAACGACATTCTTGAAATTTAAAAATTACTAGCACAACGGTTTTAATTTATCATGACAACATACATAAAACATAGATGCTGGGCTGAAATTGATCTAGGAGCGTTAGAAAGAAACATAAAACGCATACGATCTGCTCTCCCACCCTACATCCAATACGTCGCCGTCGTCAAAGCAGATGCTTATGGACATGGAATGAAACCAGTTGTCTCCCGCCTTATGCACAGCGGGGCAAATATGTTTGCTGTAGCTAGCATCAAAGAAGCTGCAGAAATTAGAGAGATTGGATCGGGCTGGCCAATCTTAATGCTCAGTCCACTATTACCGGAAGAAGATAAGGAAATTATTCACTACGACATCATTCCAACAATTTCAACTCTTGATGAAATTAATCGGTTTGTTGAAGTCAGTAAAAGCAACAATACCCCAATAAAAGTGCACTTAAAAATTGATACCGGCATGGGTCGATTAGGAGTATGGCACGCAAATGCCATTAAATTATATAATGAAATTTTGACTCACCCTGAAATTAAATTAGGCGGAATTTATACGCACTTTTCCAGTGCTGATCATGATCAGGAGTTTACTGAACTACAACGATTACGGTTTTTTGAAGTTCTTTCGCAAATTAAAAATATTGATGATGATCTGCTAATTCACGCAGATAATAGTGCCGGCCTTGAAACTTCTCAGCGAGAGTCTCCATTTAATGCAGTTAGAGTCGGACTACTTCAGTTTGGAATATTGCCCTACCCCAATTCATTGCTATCGTGCGTAAATCCTGAGCCTGTATTTAGCTTTCACAGTCGAGTTGGTTTGATAAAGGAATTACCTGTCGGAACCGGTATCAGTTATGGTCAGACAGTACGACTTGAAAGAACTACCCAAGTAGCAATAGTTACTGCCGGCTATGGTGACGGCATTCCCACTACAGTTAGTAATAAGGCAGTCGTATTAATCAATGGCAACCGATGTCCAATTTTAGGAAGAGTGACTATGGATCAAACAATAGTTGATATCACAGATTTCCCGGGAATTATCACAGGCGACCAGGTTACTTTAATCGGCAAACAAAAAGATCAGATAATTGATGTCTTAACATTTAGTGAGTGGTCAAAACATATACCTTGGGAAATTTATTGTTCCATAACTAAACGAGTATCTCGACTTTATCGTACAGAAAGCGCTATCTAATTATCAATTACAAATTACTACCGAGCAAAGCGACACCTCAACGAGCAAAGCGAGAATAACAATTACAAATTACGAATTACGAATTAAAATAAAATTCTGTGAAATCTTTTTTTAAATATCTCAAAAATATTCGTAGAAATTTTTTTGAATTCATTACAGATAACCCTTTAGATTTTTTCCCGATCAGGAAAACTGTAAAAGAATATAAATCTCATGAATTAAAAAAAGATTTCAAAGCCGGAATAAATGTTGCTCTTCTGGCATTTCCGCAAGGAATGGCTTATGCTGCAATCGCCGGCCTGCCAATATACTACGGCATCTTCGGATCTGCAGTTGCAGCTATAGTTGGCCCACTATTTTCTAAATCACGCTTTATAATTTTAGGGCCTACTAATGCCACCTCAGTATTACTATTCACCTCATTTCTGGCTATGAATGTGACTGAGTCCGAAAAATTATTTATGTTACCGTTCCTGATTTTTTTAGTTGGAATTTTTTTAGTTATCGGATCATTTTTAAAAGTTGCTAACCTCATTCAATACGTATCGCGATCAGTTGTCACAGGATACATCACAGCGGCTGCATTTTATATTATTTTAAACCAATTGCGTAAATCACTCGGTATAGAATTTGACCTGCCAGAAAAAACCACTTTTTATACTATTATAAAACTAACCCTCCTCAATCTAACCAGTCTTCATATTCCCTCGATTATTCTCAGCTTAATTACGGTGCTGTTATATATGACGATTAATAAGAATTACAAAACTTTGCCCAATGTTGCTATTACATTAGTTTGTATGTCTTTTATTACAATCGGTCTAAATTATATTTTAGAAACCTACCCATCTTTGAATGGGGAAAGTATTAGAATGCTCAGTGCATTCAGTGCCAGCGATTGGCATATGGTTATACCGACAATATATCATGGTTGGATTAGAGAGCTTTCAAATATTGCATTAGTTATTGCCTTTCTCTCGATACTGGAGGGTTCTTCAATTGGAAAATCTCTTGCTGCTCGTTCAGGAGAACGTATCGACACCAATCAGGAAATGATGAGTATGGGAATGGCTAATATTGGCTGCGGATTTTTAGGCGGCATGCCAGCATCTGGATCTCTGACAAGATCGCAACTCAGTTGGTCAAGTGGTGCTGCCACACCAATAGCCAGCTTAATCAGTGGATTTGTTTGTCTTGCCGGCGCATTCACTCTTGGGCCATTTATAAAATTTATTCCTCTACCGGTATTGGCTGTTGTCGTCATAGGAATTGGAATTTCACTGATAAATATTCATGCGATAAAAATAGTGACTAAGACGACGCAATCGGACGCCATTGTTTTTATAACTACATTTATTTCTGCTCTTCTTGTCAGTTTAGATTTTGCCGTCATTCTAGGGACCGCGACATCGATACTTCTATTTCTTAGAAAAGCAGCCTCACCCGAATTAGTTGAGTACAGTTTTACCGATGAGGGAGAATTGACAGCACTAAAATCTAAACAGCGACCTGATCCGGAAATTTCTATTGTTCACGTCGAAGGCGATCTATTTTTCGGAGCAACTGAACTTTTCCGTGATCAGATGCGAAGAGTCGTAGAAGACCCAAATTTAAAAGTAGTCATTTTAAAAATGCGCAACGCATATCATTTAGATGCAACGAGTGTTTTTGCACTAGAAGAACTGATTCATTACGCTAGGGAAAATAATCGTCACTTGTTGATTAGTGAAGCTAGAAAAAATGTTATCCGCGTATTTAAAAACTCTGGCTTAATGGAAATTATTGGCCGAGAAAATATTTTTCCCGACGTCACACAAAATCCAACAAAATCAACAGCTCGAGCCTTAAAGAGAACACAGGAAATATTAGGCGATCAGCAGCCGAAAGTCAGTATTTATGCGAAGGAGAAGTGAGTGTTGGATGATTTATAAAAATTATTCGCGAAAGATGTTCCGCTAAATCTTAAGCTCGTTTGAAAGAAGTTATAGCATCTGCCACAAGAAATTGATAGGTGTCGTTTTCAACTTGGTACCGAAATAGATAGAATGTACTGTATCAATTATGTTTAGCTGTATTTTAAAATAAAGTCGTTTAGCATTTCGTAAAAGTTCTGGCTAAAAAAGTCATGGATCGCCACGTCGCGCTGCTCCTCGCGATGACAAAGTAAAAACCGGAGCTGTCATTGCGAACTCTGCGAATGCAGAGTGCGGCAATCTATCTGACTTATGTCTATTGATTGCATACACTGATTTATTTCGGTACCAAGTTGAAAACGACACCTATCAATTTCTTATGGCAGCTGCTGTTGGACTTACCGGCAGCGACATATGGTAAGATTCAGTCTATACTTGTTTGCTGCTATATTACTAACGGAAAAGGTCACTATGACTCCCTGTTCTTTCCAAATAAAGATAATTATTTTCTAATCTATAGATTAAAATCCAGTCTGGCTCAATATGACAATCACAAAAGCCAATCCACTTAACATTTAAAGCATGATCACGATATCGATGTTCTATAGCGATTGCCATAAATGTTTTCGTATTTACATGAAAATATATAGTCTGAAAGTTGTATGCAGTAATTGAGCAATTTAATTCAGATAGATTGCCGCGCCCTGTATTCACAGGGCTCGCAATGACAACCATTTTGTCATCACGAGGAATGAAATGACGCGGTGATCCATGATTATTTTTTTATAAATGAAATAATTTATGGCAATTGATATAACTTGATTTCAGATGTTATAATCTTGATAACTTCTTTCAATTTAGCTAATTGTTTGCCGCGCTTTTTGAGCTTCTTCAGATCTTTCTTAAAATGGCTAGCCTGAAAAATATTTATCATGAATCCCAACTTTCAAAAAGCTCATCTATAGAATCGAATTTTTCTAAATTCTTTTCCATACGCGAGTCTTTCAGAGCCAGTTCAGTTTCATCATTAGGAATATTTACGTCAAATGGTAAACCTTTTCTTAATGCAATTTGGGTATAAAACATTCTTATTGCTTCCGTGGGACTTAACCCAAGTTGATGCAAAACAGACTCAGCTTTCTCTTTGATTTCTGGCTGAATTCGAGTATGAACTGCGGCAGTTTTCATAACTTCAATGTGTAGCAAAAGCAACACACAATCAAGTCATCTTTAATTTTTTATACCACTAATTTTCACTGAGTCACACTAATATTATTATATTTTAAAATATTGACAGAACTCCTGATCTTACATTTCTTTGCATCCCTTATCAATTTACTAGAGAAATTAATATTAAATGGCTAATTTAAAATCATCGAAGAAGGATATCCGTCGCAGTGCAAAGAGAGCGGAGGCTAATCGTCATATTACCAGTAAGCTTAAGACACTTCTTAAAAATGTCAGAGAAGCAGAAAAAGCTGAGGACAATGCTGTGACTGCAAAGGCAGCGATAACATATATCTCTGCATTAGAAAGAGCATCTAGCACGGGTGTGGTGCACAAAAATAAAGTAAATCGTCACAAAGCTGGATTGGCTAAATATATTTATCAGACAGAAGCTAAGGCTTCTTAAGCGTATTTTAATTTACTCGAGTAAATTAACTTGACGATAGCGGAACCATTAACATTCAGTAATTATAGATAGCCGCGTTGCTATTCTCCTGGCAAAGAACACTCTAAGTTTTAGTCTTCAAGCTTACTCAGTGCAACTAGTGGTGGTCGTCATAAATAATATAACTTAATATCATAGTTATTAATGCAATAAAACTAGTAACGGATCTATATGTCCCTAAATATCATGTTATCAAATTATATTTGTAGGGCTCGAACTTGTTCGATGCCTTGTC
>JAJFLR010000090.1 GCA_021772565.1 Opitutales bacterium
TCATAATTATATTAATGGTTTTGTGATTTAATGATTTAGTGATATTTTTCTTTTAAATTATAAACTGTTTCTACGGAAGGGGAAATCGGGATTTTTTTCGATTTCCTCTTTCAATTTTACAGGAGATTATGGACGGAACCCTCATTAATTCATACACATGCCAGGCGCACACAAACCGATAGGTGAGAACGAGATAAGCTGTGCTTCGTAAATCAGTAAGTGATCTTAGGATATTAAAGACTTGTATATTCTAGCTTATCCTGTCCATCATCTCTGAGTTATGTTAAAGATAGTATGCATAACCGAACGTCTTACATCTAATTATTAAATCTAAAGGAGGATATTATGGCTAAAGGACAAAATGCTAAAAAAGTAGTTAAAAAGAAATCTGAAAAAACATTGAAAGAAAAGCGTGCAGAGAAAAAACTAAAAAAAGCCAACAAAGGTTAAGATCAGCTTCATATTAAAAATATGCTGAACTGACGGTGAATAGTTTATAAGTAGGATTGTTTTAGAGAATAAAAAAAGGGGGCAAACTGATATTATTGCAACCAACGGTAAAGAGGAAATTACAAAATCGCAAAAAATCAGTAACAGAAGTTGACTGAAATACCAACTGCACAGTAGAAACTACCAAACAAAAAACTGAAATAGAATATTGAGACAGTGAATAGATATTGCGTCATACAAATTACTAAAACCAAAGAGAATTAACTCACACAGATCAGCCTACGCTTGAAGCTACTGCTAGACGTGGACACTGTTGAGACACGAAGGAAATAAAAAATTAAAATAGATATCTCTGTGAGTTAAAAGCTCTGTGAGAGAAAAAGTTTTAGACAATAGAATTTAATAAAGTATTAAAAATTGAAAACTAGAAACCGTTGAGGCAATGCCGATAACGCCACAGAAATTTGAAATGTCACAGAATTTATTATTTACAGACGGCATCCTTCACTTTGAAGTTATGTGTCTAAATATGAAAGTTTTATTTCTACTTCGGAACGGTGAATTCGAAGGTAGAAAGATTATTATAATTCACCATTAATATAAAAGGTAACAATGAGTAAAGGTACAGTTAAGTGGTTCAATGAAGATAAAGGTTTTGGTTTCATTACTCCTGAGGATGGAGGAAAAGATCTTTTCGTTCATCATTCGGAAATTAAAAGTGGAGGCGGGCGGTCAACGCTCAATGATGGCCAGGAAGTAGAATATGAGGTGGGGCAAGGGCAGAAAGGCCCATGTGCTAATAATGTAGTCCCAGTTAAATGAATAAATTAACCTGATGTGGAACTGGAAACCGCCATACCCGCCGCTATGCGCCGGGTATGGCGGCTCAGTTCAGAGTCTACATAAATAAAATATAATTATGCCTGATCCACTACCAGCTTATCTAGTTTGCAGTTCATTTATGCCAGAAGGACATGGATCTATCATTCCCTATGGAGAGGCCTTGAAAAGTATCAAGGGGAATTATTAGTTGCTGGAGAAAGCGATCAGATTTTGGATTTTTTTGAAGGTGAGTTTAAGAAAAACGCTAAGATTACACTCTTTCGTTTTCCGTTAATGGAACATTTGAAAGGCTTTTGGCATAATAAGGAATACCAGGCAATCAAGCATTTGCGGACGGTTAATTCACCGCCTAATTTTACATTTGCAGTGAACGCTGTTGATTTCAGTAAGTGGCAACCCGTATAGTTATATACAAGTTGATAAAGCAAACTGATATAACTCAACAAATTTTCGCATGCGCCACAGATAGTTGACAGTCGAAGGTCAGTTACTTATCTTTAACGTTAGCTAAAAAATATAAACTGAAAACCATAACAACAATAAAATGATCAAATTCGTAATGTGCATCACTCGTCATCCAGAAATGTCTCGTGAACAATTTCAGGACTACTGGCAAAATAAACATGGACCGTTCTTTATGAAAAACGCTGAAATCATGAGAGCCAAAAAGTATGTACAATCTCTGACGATTGATACGCCCTTAAACGCAGGATTGAGAGAATCTAGACGAGAAAACATGACAACAGCTCCGGTTTTTACTTTGTCTTAGCGAGGAGCAAAGCGAGCCGACTCCGCCATAGTAGCCTATGGCTACGAGGGCTGGACACGGTGATCCATGATTATTTTTTGGTTTAAACGAAAAGATTTATGGCAATCGCTATAAAAGAATTGAAAGACGATGATATGTCATCGTTGTTTGAACCAGCCAGAAAATTGTATGATCTCCTACAGAAGAAAGAAGTCTAACCAGTTAGAGCAGTCAATGTATCGCAGATCACCTATCAACATGGCCGCAGAATTTTTAATGAAGCTCCCAGTGGTAGGCCACGGGGTATCCAAACAACCGCCCTACTTTTCTCAATTATTCTCCGAATGTGTATTTACCCCTAATTACAGTGATAAAATAACCCTTTTAATTCCTTGACTTTTACACCCTATTTACTTTTTTAAAGTATGATTACTTTAACAACATTAGCAGAAATTTCTCGACTTCAGCATAACCTGATTACCGGCAATCGGGCAATCGGGCAATCGGGCAATCGGGCAATCGGGCAATCGGGCAATCGGGCAATCGGTAAGATTAATGTCGTCTGCCCTCACAGCCAATCCTTTGTTGTCAAGCTATCTGTTTGATTGGCATAGTATTAAAAACGCACTAATTAATTTAGGTAGCAGGGACGGCTGTCCCCAGCCGTCCGCGAATTCAACATCGAAGCAATTATTGCGTCCAACTAACGGATGCATAGGGACATGCATCCCTACCTCCATTCGAATTGCCAACGAGGTGTTGACCGAGTTGCAGTTGGAAAAACATCCCGGCAAAACCTTTATCGGCAAACTCTCACGAGGGTTTGAAACATTGGGCTATCAGTTTAATGAGCAAGGTTTTTCGGGGCCATCTAAAACAACTGAGTTCTCAGCTATTCAGAAGACGCAATTTGGTTTAATGTCGTTGGTAGAGACGACTGTCTCAGTCGTCCGGGATTTCACATTTAGATCTAGTACCTCAATTAAGCCACGGATGCCTCAGAATTCAACAATCGCTCAGTCCAGGGCGAGTCATCCCTGCCCAAAAAATTTCCTAAACTCTCAGCGCGGTTGCAGGGAGTAATCAACTAACGTAATAATTAATCAAATGAGAAAATATATGAAACTGAAAAGAAAAAATGTATCAAAAAATCTGAAACCGATAATGAACAGATTACAAAAATATTCGAAAGGATCTCAGGGCTTGGCAGTGTTGACAGGATTATTGGGGCAAACGGCGATATGCTCGGCTAACATAACGGCGCTTGATGTCGGAACTTTAGTCAACGGGGCAACCCTGAACGCCGCAGGCACCGGGTCCCTCGGCCTCTCCGAGATCGTGGATGTCTCACAATCCGATGATTCCAATGATCTTTTCATTTTTGTCGGAAACACTGGCGGGGGGGGGCCGTCCGTAGTAGTGCCTCCAACGGTACCGTTTGGGCCTACGATGGTCTCACCGGCGCGAATCGCAATTTGAAATATTTTGCCGCTTCCGCCATTGTGGATGCCACGAGCACATTCAATTACGGTTTTCTCACTTCCGGAGACGAAGGAGGTAATTTAGGCGCGTGGACTTCTGATCGGCTTAATGGGGCTATCGGTTTTAGGAATGGGGACGGTGAATATGGGTATATGCTGATAACGTGGGTCGCAGCATCAAAAACCCTGACGTTTCTCGGCGATGGCGCCTTTGATGATACGCCTGGTGTAGGTATCACCGTCGTCCCCGAACCCTCTGAATACGCTGCCGCACTCGGCCTCGGCGCACTCGGATTGGCATACTATCGCCGCCGTCCCGGAAATAAAACCCGGACGAAAAAATAAGAGGCAGAATAGCTTTAAGAAATCTAAAACCCCGGTAATTATATTACCGGGGTTTTTTGTTGGAAAAGCGGATTTCTGACTGGTTAATATATATTACAAACTACTTACGTCTAAATTGTAACTTCTTTTTATATCGATTTGTAAATTATATTTTTGCCACAGATAATTATTTATAAGGTTGATATGGTAGGGGCGACCCCGATGTTAAATCGGGATCATCCGAAAATGATTTCACATTTAAATCTTTTTGGCATCAAACAAACGGAGGCTTCGGGCATTCAGTCGAACGGATAAGCCTCCCTACCATAATAATATAATTTCTAAAAATCTGTGTTCAATCTGTGTTTTATCTGTGGCAAAAAATTATTAGTTAAAAATTTCAACTAGACTGGCCTTTTCAAGGTAGGCAGTTACTAAATTACAAATTACCTATCTCAAAAAAAGTCTTAGCGATTTCTGTATACCTAAGAATGTATCTGACAACACTTGTAAGTACAAGCTGTGCAGAACAACTGCCTAGCATTTCTCAACTTGTTCCCGCACTTTTAATTTGCACCTATTCAGTTTTGCATAAAATAAATTAGCTTGAACTCATTTCGAAAAGCTATCGAATACCTGCCTTTAATTAAAAAGATAAACTTATTAAAAAAAATTCGTGTTTGGCAAAAAAAATACAACTGATAAAAAACTATTAAAGGATATACAGGACTGGCATCAGTTGGCCACAAAAGTTTACTGTTATAGACGTGATGTTCTTGAACCTGATCAGCTCCAAGAATTAAAGGACAAAACAGAAGAGCTTGAGACTGTTGCAGATCAAAAACCTATCGATCCTAAAGAAGCTGAACATGCCATTGAGCTTTTAGAAAAAATATTAAAAAAATGTGGAGGTGCTTTCTATCCAAAAAATTTTTGGGCGGAGAATGCAGAGATGTTTTTAGTTGCGGCAATTCTGGCAATTGGAATTCGCACATTCTTTTTTCAACCTTTTAAAATACCAACTAATTCGATGTACCCCACATACAACGGCATGACATTCGAGCTGTTTACCGATGAGCAAAATGAACCTAATATAGTTTCTCGAGCATTTCGTTTAATAACTTTAGGTGCAAGCAAAAGAAAAATTATTGCTCCAACCGATGGTGAATTAAAAATACCACTTTACAACAAAGAAGACAGAGCTCGCATAAATGGTTATTTTAAAAGCATTCCGGTTAAAGGTAGAAATTATATTATTTTACCAACAGTCAAACGACAATATGATTTTATTGTTGGAAATGAAAATGTAAGTCTTGTTGTTCCATTGGATTTTAGTATCGATAAAGTTTTTAAAGATCGTTATTTAAGTAAAGGTGATCTATTGCCTAACTGGATAATCGAATCCAGTAAAAATGGGAAACTTGAAGTGGTTTCCGGACAATTATATCTAAACACAGGAATTTCTCTAAAGAAAGGTGATCCTATATTTTCATTTGATATATTATCAGGAGATGCATTGTTTGTTGACAGGATCTCTTACAATTTTCGTCGACCAAAAATAGGTGATCCATTTGTCTTTAGAACTCGAAATATTGATGGCATCACCAGACTGAATGGAGGCAAACCTGATGATCGATACTATATTAAACGTTTAGTAGGAAAAGGTGATGATGTTCTAGCGGTAAAACATCCTGTTCTTTACAGAAATGGTGCACCAATTAAAGGAGTTGATGCTTTTGATTACAATGCACAAAGAGTCGATGAGTATGAAGGATACACTTATTTAGACAGGTTATCAGTTGGAACAAAAGAATTTATTCCAAAGAATCACTATTATGCAATGGGTGATAACTCCGATGAAAGTTCTGATAGTCGCAGATGGGGATTTGTGCCTGAAAAATCTCTAGTGGGTAAAGCTATTTTTATTTACTGGCCATTTTCAAAACGCTGGGGGCCGGCTCAATAGTTTTATCATTAGTAGTTTTAATAAGTAGATTCTTTAACAAAGCGGTATTCAAATTTAAATTGTAGGCATTTCACATAATATCAAACATTGATGGCTGAATTCACTTACACACACTCATATAATTTAGTAATATTCAAACATTTTTAAATCGCATTTTTGCAAAGTATTTTTATATCTTAGAAACTTAATAATTTTAAGTTTTCATCGCTCAATGAACAATAAAAATTACAAATTTCATATTCCTATTATCCGAAGAACAATATTGTTTGGAATTGTATTAATAAATTTTTTTGCAACAAGTGCACAGAGTGTAATTTCAACAATAGAATTAATCCATGGTGGGTTGGTAAAAGCTGAAATTATCAGCAAAAAAACAGATCGAGTATTTGTAGACTTAGGATTTACTATAATTGAAATTCCTAAAGAAGCCATACTTCAAATCTCTGATAATATAGAAGTAGAAGATGTCGAAAAGTACAACGAAGATCTTTATATTATCCAAAAAAATGCTGCTACCCATCCGGTCAAAGATCTTGTAGGTAATTTGGGTGAAGCAGTAGCATTAATTAAAACACCAACCGGAATTGGCTCTGGATTTGTCATTCATCCTGATGGATATGTGATTACAAATGACCATGTAATTGCCGGTGAGCACAAGATAACCGTAACCATTTATGAACAAGGAAAACAAGAACTTAAAAAAATTCAATGGGAAAATGTTAGAATTGTCGCGACAAACTCAAATATAGATTTAGCTCTGCTTAAAATTGAAAATAATGATAGTTATAATTTCAAGACTGTTCCTATCGGAAGTTCAGATAATCTAAAGCAAGGTCAAACGATTTTTTCGATTGGCAATCCACTCGGCTTGGAACGATCAGTCTCTAAAGGAATTGTCAGTTTAAGAAATCGTTTAATTGGAGGTAGATTATTTATTCAGTCAACAGCACAAATCAGTCCGGGAAATTCTGGTGGCCCGTTATTCAATTTATATGGTGAAGTAATTGGCATAACAAATATGAAAGTTATGGGAAGTGGAGCTGAAGGTCTGGCATTTGCTATTCCGGCAAATGAATTAAAAAGTTTTCTTAAAAATAGAGATGCATTTGCTTTTGATCCACGAAGCCCAAATTCAGGATACCTTTACAACGAACCCCCTCAAATAACAAAAGCAAAATAACAAATTTTTTTGCTTCAATTTTTGTTATTTACTAATAATACAACTATGAATTCTTCACTTCAAAAATACTTTCTAAATTCAATTATAATATATGTAACAGGCATTCTGTCACTTCCAGGTTCTATCCAGCTAGAAAAAGCAATACCTGATGACTTCTTAATAGTTGGTAAACTTAATAACATTGAAAAAATTAGTCAGATTAATAATGACAATTCATTATTTGAATTTTTTAAATCTGAGGAAATCAGTAAGTTTTTTCACCCTTTAATTGAAAAATCAGCTAATGGAAATCTACTTGAAGATTTAGAAAATGAACTCGATCTAAAGTCTGAACAATTAATTAAATTATTTCCCGGACAAATAGTCTTTGCATTTAACAGTAGTAACGCGGAAACCCTTAACGACTCAAATTTTCATTCTATTATATTAGTTGAATATAAAGGCGATAAAAAAACATTTATTGAACTCATTGAGTCTTCGGCAAAATATGACTCAAAAAAAGAAGGGTTTAAACATAGTATCATTCATGATGAGTATTTAGGCGTACCGGTATATATAGAGGAAGTTAAATATGATGACGAATTGAAAACTGCAGGTGGATATGCTCTGATTGACGGTATTGCTATTGTTGTAGACGACAAAAACCTTCTCTATAATATTGTTGCCAGATTTAAAAATAATCTGAGCGAAACCTCTATTATGGATCTCAAGTCATTTAAGGAAATGAAAATTCAAAACCCTGATTCTGATGTATACATTTACTTAAATATTGAACCTTTAGTCCAAATAATTAACTCTGAATTAAACCAAAATAATAATAAATCACCCAATCCGCTTGGCATTACACCTGACAGTATGATTAAAGCATTATCGCTGGATTCAATTAAAAGTCTGTATGTTTCACTTGATTTTAAAAATATTGAACCTGAAATAAATTTCAGGCTAAACTATCAGGAAAAGAGAGGACTTTCATCACTTTTTACTTATAAAACAGGTGATGTTCCTAAACCTGCGTTTATACCTGAGGATGTAGCTGTTGTATCTGTATCTTTATTTAGTGTTACTGAATTTTGGAATAATCTGGAAAAAATAATTTACAATATGAGCCCCATTTGGGGAGGAATGTTTACTGGTCAAATTGAACAGCTAAAGCACATAAATGGCATTGATATTCGTGAAGGGTTAATTAATAATTTTTTAGATAAAGTTGTCTCTTATCAAATGTTTTCGAAAAATCATAACGATGAGAATGAATTAGATCAGCCAAATCAAATTATGGCTTTATCAATCAAAGATAAACAAGGACTGGAATTTGTTTTTGAAACTTTAAAAAATATTATTTCTGAAAGAACTGGTAAGGAGTTTTTTGAAAATCATAAATATTTAGAGCATACAATATATACCTTAAGAAATCATCAACAACAGAGTTCTAACATCAATAGCTTTTCATATACTGTTACTGATGATTATTTAATTTCTTGTTTTGGAGAAACAAAATTTTTAGAGCATTGTATTTCAAGAATCAATAAAACAGATCATTCCATTTGGGAAAATTTGGATATAAATGATGCTTTGAATAAATTTCCAAAAGAATCTTCAGGATTTGCATATTATGATGTTGGCGTATTTTTAAATTTAGCGTTTACATCAATTGTTAATATTCAAAACAAGAGTTTGCTGCGAAAAAGTAAGTTTTTATTTTGTGATCCCTCAGCGTTACCAACACCAAATAATATTCCCTATTTTATTATGGCATCTTTAATCGCGGATGATAATGGTCTGTTCACCAAAGCATTACTATTCAAAAAAAGTGAGAAATAAATTTTTTAATGTAAAGCCAACGTACTATTTTTTAGTTTGGTTTGCTACTATATCACTAATAGTTAGTAATGTCTGCGCAGATTCAATATTCAACATTAAAGGCCCTGAAGTCACAAAAATAGACTGGAATACACGATCACTTATTTATAACGATTTTGACAATGATGGATTGATAGATATGGCTGTTATAAATAATGACATTGCCAAAATAAATATCCTTTATCAGAGAAATCCAAAATCTAATCAATCTAATCCAAGACGCTCAATTAAAGTAAATCGTTGGGATCCTGTCCTGGAAGATTCTCGGTTTGTGAAAGATAGTGTTGTTACAGGTGCATATTTATTGGCACTCAATTCAGGAGATTTAAATAACGACGGACTTGTCGATTTGGTTTACACTACCAATACAGAACCGCTAGTTGTACGGTATCAAAGTAAAGATAAGAATTGGTCAGATCAGTGGACATATGATTACTTAAAACCTCAGCAATGGGTATCAACTCTACAGGTAAGAGATTTAAATAATGATAACCGTGACGATTTAGTGGTACTCGCTGCACGAAAGATTCTAGTATTTTTTCAAAATGATGCAGGCTTACTATTGGAGCCTAAAACATATCTTACAGCTGAAAAAAATACACGAGGACTTCAGTTATCTGATTTAAATAATGATGGAAAACTCGATATTCATTATATCGTAAGTAACAGTGAAAATTCACTTAGAGTCAGATTTCAAGATAATATCGATGGCAAATTTGGTCCCGAACATATGTTTCCAGTTAATATTGGATCTGCAAATATTGCCCCTCAATTGAATGCTGCAAAAAATAATTCCAAGTTTGTCTACATTGATGTCAAAACACGAATGCTCGAATTTTTTAGTCTAAATCATGAATATGGTCAGCTTGAAAAATTAGAAGATTTACATCCACAAACATATGCAACAAATAACTCAAACAATTCGTCGGCTAAGTATACATCTGGTGATTTTAATAATGATAAGCGACTAGATATATTAGTTGGAGATTCAGATACAGCGGAATTCTTACTTTATCTGCAAAATAAGAGTGGTGATTTTGAAGAACCAATAACATTTCCAACTTTTGATGATTTGTCAGGATTAGCAGCGGGTGATTTCAAAGGTAAAGGCATAACAGAAATAATTGTTGTCAGTAAAGATGAAGGAATATTAGGCCAAACTAAATTAAATAAAAATGGCCGAATCTCATTTCCAAAAATTATTCCTACTGATGGAAAACCATATATTGTTGCAGCTGACAATCTAGATGATGATAAAAATACAGAGCTGATTCTTTTTGAAAAAAATGAAAATAAATATAATCTTACAATTGTTAGGTGGGATAATGATTTAGACTTTTGGACATATAAAAGTATTCCGGTTAATAATATAAAAAGAGATCCCGAAACTATTCTCACTTTAAATCTAAATAATGATCACTATTTGGATATTCTTCTTATTATCCCTAGAGAACCCGCTCGATTATTTGTAAATGATACTGACGGTAATTTTAGTGAAGTTGCTGTAGATTCTGTAATTCGTAAAAGTATGCTCACAAACATTAATCCTTCCAGAATCGGAACGGGTGATCTAGATAACGATGGTTTTAAAGAACTGATTATTTCTCAAGAAGGCTATGCACGATCATTAAAACTCAATGACGATAATGTGCTTGAAATCATAGATCAATTTAACGCACGACAAAATGATGATGATATATTTTGTCCTCTTGTATTCGATATCGACTCAGACAATTCACCAGATTTAATATTTTATAATAAAAATAATTTTGAATTACAACTTCTTCAAAAAGATAAAAACGATGTATTTCGATATATAAAATCAATTGAAGTTGGTGAAATTGATTTAACGAATTCTACTGTTACCAGTATTTATAAAAATAATTTGAACCGACTATTCTTCTTTGGTAAAAATCGTTTCTGGGTCGTTCCTTTAGATAAAAAAGGCTGGGCTATAAATAGTTTGGGTAATTATGAAACTGATTTAAAAAATGTTATATACACAGGTTTAGAAACTGCAGATATGAACAATGATGGTGTATTAGATATTCTGGTTATTGATGCTCAAAATCATATATTGGAAATTTTAAACCAAGTTGATGACAACACATGGAACAGTGTACTCCACTTTACTGTTTTTGATGAAAATATTCATTTCCAAGGACGACGAGGCTCTCCACTTGAACCTCGTGAAATGATAGTTGCCGATTTAACCGGCGATAATAAAACAGACATCGCACTGCTTATACATGATCGTATATTACTCTACTATCAGGAGTAAATTATTTTGAATATAGCCAATACCTTAGCTTTCTCAATATAGGATCTATAGTAAAACATATCTAATTCAAACAGTAATGAGCCCAGCTAAATTAAGTACTCTTCCAATAGACAAGGCTAGTACCGCAAATATTTTTTAACCCAAACTTTTCTCTCTCCTCAAGTTCTTCAAGTGCTTTAGTTACACCCTCCCAAATTCCATAGTCATGCCATATAATAACCCCACCCTTTTTTATTATCTTCATCGCAACTATTGTATCAGACATTGCATAGTCATAAGAATGTGAACCATCGACAAAAACAAAAGAGCAGGAGTTAATATAAGGAGTATAATCAAATGTGGCCGAATCACCATAAAGTTGATTTATTTTGTTTGTTATTAAACTATTAGATTGGTGATATTTTTCAATCCGAGCACCCGATTTCGCCTTTTCCACCATGTGTCTCTCACCGTGAGCAAGTGAAAATTGTGTATACATTTCAGGCGACAGATCTAAGGTAAATATTAAACAATTAGCAGGTGATGAAAATGCTAGATTCAAAGAAGTACGTCCATCAAAAGTTCCGATTTCAAAAAGGTTTGTTCTATCATCACAACCTTCCGCAATCAAACTGATAATTCCAAGCTCACTTATTCTGATATTACCATTTGCTTTATCATGTTCCCATATTCTTGCGGTTCTATTAGACGTACACTGTTTCCATGAAATTTCTGGTAGCTTTACTTGTTGCAACAAACAATCTTCTTTATTTCTTAAGCGTTTTGAAAACCTACGCCATTTTCTGGATAAACCAGAAAGAGGCAGGTAAATTCTAGTTCCATAAAATCCATAAAATAATTCTTTCATCTATTTGAGTCTAGTGTACTAAACGTAATTATTTATATTCGTAATCACTCAATAAAATCCAGAAGTATATTTTGCAAATATGTCTTTAGTTTTAATCACAACTTTATCCAATCCATTAAGTCGTCATGGGAAGAAAAATGTTTTGTAGGAAAATTATCACTCTGCATAATTTTTTCTTCTGCATACGGAATATGATCCGGGTTTGCATGAAGAAATGCTAATTTTTTTACCCCGGCATTATTGTAGTTAGGAGCAATATTAAATGATCGCCATTTAACCATTTTATCCATTGGCAAACCTGTCATTTCCATTTGTACCTCATTTATTATAACACTCTGTGCTTGATTTTGTAGTGCAAATCCAGAGAAAATATGAAGACATCCCTGAAATTGTGAGTAGTTCATATTTTTAGTACCGGGCAGCCAGTTCATGATTGCAATTTTAGTATCACTGCAATATTCAATTCTTTGGAATATATCTTCGTATAAATTAGATTTCATAATTTCAAGCGTTAGTTTAGCCTTCCGTGATTAACCCGGAATCACATTTAAGGCGTCATGAATTTTTTTGTCAATCAGATAAATTTAGACTTTATTTCCAGAAGACTGACAACTTATAGCAAAATAAAATGTAGTCCCGACTCCCAATTCAGACTCAAGCCAGATTCGGCTATTATGATGTTTTGCAATTCGCTGACAAACAGCAAGTCCAATTCCAGTTCCTGAATATTGTTCTTGCGAGTATAAGCGATGAAATATCTTAAAAATTCTATTATGATGCTTAGGTTCAATACCTATTCCATTATCTTTAACAGATATGATCCATTCATTATTGTTTTTCTTGGCTGAGATATGGACGTTAGGTGGTTGTTTATCAAAGTATTTAATGCCATTACCAATCAAGTTATGTAGAAGTTGCGACAATTGCGCTCTATCACCAATAACAATCGGTAAATCATCACGGGTAACTTTACCTGATACTTCCTCAATTGCAGTTCCAAGAAGTATAACTACATCGTCAAAAACATTGTTTAAATTAGTTTCAACGAATGGTCGTGATAGTGAGTCTAATCTTGAATATGTTAAAAGATCTTTAATGAGTGTTTGCATTCTTTTGGCACCTTCAACTATTTGCTCAATATATTGATTAGCATTGTCATCCAATCTATCAAAATAATCTTTTTGAAGGAATTGAGCAAAACCGGAAATTCCACGCAATGGTGCTTGTAAGTCATGTGATGCAATATAAGCAAATTGTTCTAACTCAATATTACTTTTAATAAGAGCTTCATTAGTTCTAGCTAATTCTTCAGTTCGCTGCTCAACCAATCTTTCTACAATTAGTGATCGTTGAGTGACAAGAAACAACATCAGTGCTAGTAGAGCTGCAATAGATATGCCAGCAATACCAATTAATAATGACTCAGATCCCTTATTTCTTTCAATAAAATCTGCAGTGGCCATAAAGCTGAGCCTCCAGTCACGCCCACCATTTCTATATCCAACGGAATAATGTAATTCATTTGATAAAGAAGACAATTGATCGTTACTATAAACTCCATCTTCTTTAAATAATAATTGTTGCTCTCCACCTGCAGACTCGTCAGTTATTCTAAAGACGATATCATTACTATCGAGATTAGCAGTAGAAGAATTGATAATGTCACTAATACGAAATACACCCAAAATAAACCCAATCAAATGTTCACGGCGTTTCTCAACAGTGTCAATTATCTCATTATTCTTATAAATTGGAATAAATATTAAAAACCCTGATTGCTGATCAGCGTCTTGAGCGAGTATTATCCGAGCTGTTGCTACTGGCGCACCAGTGTCACGAGATTTTTCAAGTGCAGCTAGTCTGGTAGGATTCGAAGCCAAATCAATTCCCAAAGCAGGTTTGTTACCTTCATGTGGCTGCATATAAAATACCGGGAAATATTCTTTTGCCCAATGTTCATTCGTTGCAACCCATTTTCCATCAGAAGACCATTTTTTGAATTGGTATCCAGTCAAACCATTGTTGACAGCAGATTGCTCGTATTTATATCGATTCTCACCAGCGACACGTGGTATCCATTCAAGTGCCTGAATACCTTTGAACCTATCTAGGTTATGTTGAGTGAATGCATTAAACTCATTTCTATCGACATGAACGCTCGCTGCATAAAAACTCCTTATACTGTAAAGAATTTCATGATATAAATTTATATTTTCAATCATTGCATTTGAATAATTCATTGCCTGTCCGATGAATGCTTGCTGAACTCTTTCTTTTTCAAGATTTCGAACATAGAAAAAAAGAAATATCGTGACGACAATTACCGCAAGCGTTGGTAATCCAACAGATATTGCTCTTCTTTTGGCAGCCCAAGCCAAAGCAATATTTAATCGACTGATAATATTTCCCTCCATAATTTAACAGATAAATTTTACTAAAAAAAAGAAACACACAATATCCTATTTGGTGAATAATGTAATTAACTTAAAATAATTATTTTCTGTACCTTACTAAAAATATATTTAGAATCGTAATGTCGACACTAAGGTATATTAAATAGTCTTGGTTTTAGGTGTTGCCAACCAATAACCGGTAGCAATAATTATTGAACCCGCAAATGTATTACCTATTGTAACCCAAAACAGGTTATAAGCTGCACCTACAAAGCTTATAGATTCTGGATGATGATTGAATAATGCTAGAGAAAATAGAGTCATATTAGCAATGCTATGCTCATATCCACAGGCTATAAATGCAAGTAAACACCAAAATATCAAAATACATTTCGCCGCATCATTACTGGTTCTTGATGTTGTCCAGAGTGCCAGACAAACTAGCCAATTACATAAAATACCCAAAGAAATTAGCTGAACTGGAGTCTTGCTCATTTTGATAGCCGTTACTTCATTGACTATATTCCCACTTGAATCAACTAATGATCCACCGGTAAAAGAATAAAGTAATGCTAACAACATTGCACCCATTAAATTCCCCAACCAAGACACAGTCCAAACGATTAATAGATCTGGAGCAGTAATTTTTTTCTTTAGTAATCCAACAGTCATATACATCGTATGACCTGTAAAAAGTTCTGCACCAGCAAATGTAATCAGTGTGAGCGCAATGCCAAAAACACTCCCCATGACTAACGGCCTCAAGGATGGTTCGATATTTCCTCCTATTGCAAATGCAAGTAAAATACCCATTCCCACATAAGCACCTGCCATTAGAGATCCAATGAAAAATGCAAGCGGTGAACTCTTAAGATACTCAACTTTTTTCTCAGCTAATGCAGAAAATTTATTTATAGTTTCAGAATACATAATTAGTCTGACTATATATAATTAAGATTTAAAATACTATGTTTAGGCTGATTAGAATAAATTACTATTACAGACTAACTTTAATAATCAATCTACTAAAACTGTTATTTGAATTATTCAAAATTAATTAATTTCAGCTAATACTTTACCACCAACATTCTTAGTCAATAACTATATCAACCAATTTTGAATGCTACATTTTTGATAACCTGGCAGCCGTGAAGTTTTCGAATCCGTTCAACTATTCGGTACTTATGAAATGTTAATTCTTGTCTTATAATAGTACTACTTACTGAAATTATAACTATGTTATCTTTAGTAATCTTTAAAGGACGACATTTCTGCGCCAGATCAATTCCCATAATTGATTTCCAATGCTTTAAAATTATATCTTCTCGTCTGGTTTGCCCAATCCGATATTTTTCAATGATAACTTCAACCAAACTATTTATTGGATAGGCTGTTCTTTCTAAAGATTTGCTACGGTCTTCAGGCAGTGATCTGAAATTTGCTATTAGATTTTCTGTTTTTCTACTAAATTTCAAAATATATAAGATTAACGCATTAACTAAATTCTACCTATTTAGCTATTTATAGCTTCAAATAAACGGTAATTTGTGTACATGTTATAAACAAAAAAAATATGGTTATTTTATTTGATGCTCTATTGGATCTCTATTTATCTTGTTTAAAGGAATTTAAAAATAAAATAGTTAGAAATTGATGAAATATGTGGATAAAGTTGAAAAATATTTACAATTAATTTAAATACATCAGAAATTGCTGTGTACAAGCTGTGAATATTGTGTATAACTCAATGTTTTTACAAGTATTGTTAAATTAGAAAAAATAACAAAAAATGTTATAAAAGACTAATGTATAAACTTTATTATACTATTCATCTCAAAATTTACTATTAGTATTTCTAATACATTATGTAATTTAGTATTAGCTTTACTATTTAATAATAATTGTGAAACTAAACTACTTTACCATATATTAATTCGCTTCTTCATAAGAAAGTTTTTGCAATAATATTTAGAATCATCTTGTTATTAAATCTGGTTAATAAGAACTTAATTTACAGAAAAATATACAAATTAAAATGGAACAGATTAGCCCATTTAAACGTTTAATTGCATCGTCACTGGGCAAAAAGTATTTGATGGCCTTAACGGGGTTTGTGTTAGTTGGTTTTGTTATCGCTCACATGCTGGGAAATATTCAAATATTTCTGGGTCCCGAAGCTATAAACACTTATGCCTCAAAATTACAAAACTTACCGATCGCCATCAAGTGGGGATTTAGGCTGTTTTTGCTTACTGCAGTAGCTATTCACGTTTGGACTGCAGTTTTACTGACTATCGAAAATAAACAAGCTCGACCAAATAACTATGCTGATGAAAAAACAGTACAAGCATCTTATGCTTCACGGACAATGCCAATAACCGGACTAATAGTTTTGTGCTTTATTATTTTCCATATACTTCATTACACCGCTCAAGTCATATTTGATTATAAAGATTTACACTATGATCTTAATGGGGAACACATGCATGATGTCTATTCCATGATGGTTTTGGGATTTTCCCATTGGTGGGTTTCAATATTTTATATAATAGCAATGGGGCTTTTGTGCATGCATCTATCTCATGGTATCTCAAGTATGTTTCAATCCATGGGCTGGAGTAATGAAAAATGGAGAGGAGTATTAAAGATTACTGCAATATTAATTGGAGCAGTTTTATTCATTGGATTTTCATCAATACCTGTTGCCATCATGATGGGGATGATTAAACCAATCATTGGACATTGAAAAAGTTTCGCATAAATGAATCTTAACGCAAAAATACCAGAAGGTCCAATCGAGAATAAATGGGAAAACCATAAGTTTAGAATAAAACTGGTTAATCCATCTAATCGTCGTAAGTATAATGTTATCATAGTAGGTTCTGGCTTAGCTGGTGCTTCTGCTGCTGCCACACTCGGCGAATTGGGGTATAACGTAAAATGTTTTTGTTATCAGGATAGTCCACGTCGTGCTCACAGCATTGCAGCCCAGGGGGGTATTAATGCAGCCAAAAATTACCAGAATGATGGCGATAGTGTTCATAGACTCTTTTATGATACAATAAAAGGCGGTGATTTTCGATCACGCGAAGCAAATGTTCACCGTTTGGCAGAACTGAGTGTAAACATCATTGATCAATGTGTGGCCCAAGGAGTTCCATTTGCTAGAGAGTATGGTGGATTATTGGCTAATCGATCATTTGGTGGAGCACAGGTTTCGCGCACATTTTATGCCCGGGGTCAAACTGGACAACAACTTTTACTTGGTGCTTACTCAGCATTAAGTAAACAAATTAGCACCGGTCAGGTTCAGATGTATACTCGTCATGAAATGCTGGATTTAGTTTTAGTTGATGATCACGCGAAAGGAATTATAACACGAAATTTAATTAGTGGTGAAATAGATGCATGGTCTGCTGATGCTGTTATCTTAGCAACAGGTGGTTATAGTAACGTTTTTTTCTTATCGACTAATGCAACAGGATGTAATGTTACAGCATCCTATCGTGCTTACAAAAAAGGAGCTGGTTTTGCTAATCCGTGTTACACTCAAATTCACCCAACTTGTATCCCGCAATCAGGGGGACATCAGTCTAAACTGACATTAATGTCTGAATCTTTACGTAATGATGGACGAGTCTGGGTACCACTAAATAAGAATGATTGTCAATCTGACCCACGAAGTATTTCTGATGAAAATCGCGATTACTATTTAGAAAGAAAATATCCGAGTTTTGGTAATTTGGCACCCAGAGATATCTCAAGCCGATCGGCAAAAGAAGTTTGCGATGAGGGTCGTGGTGTTGGACCTGGAAATAGAGGTGTTTATCTAGACTTCGCAGACGCAATTAGTCGACATGGTGAGAATACCATTGCTGAAAAATATGGGAATTTGTTCGATATGTATGAGCGAATTACAGGCGAAAATGCTTATAAAAGGCCAATGCGTATCTACCCTGCCCCACATTATACAATGGGTGGCTTGTGGGTTGATTATAATTTAATGAGCACAATACCAGGATGTTTTGTAATGGGGGAAGCTAATTTTTCAGACCACGGAGCAAATAGACTTGGAGCAAGTGCTTTAATGCAGGGTCTGGCAGATGGATATTTTGTACTGCCCTACACTTTAGCAAATTATTTGGCTGAAGTTGGAGCAAACAAACCGGATCCTGAAGGAGAACAATTTAAGACAGCAAAAAAATCAGTTAATGATCAGACAAAAAAACTGCTATCAATAAATGGTAACCGAACGGTTCGATCCTTTCATATAGAACTTGGTCAAATAATGTGGAATAAATGTGGAATGGCCAGAAATGAAAAAGGATTAACAGAAGCTATTTCTCAAATTTCTTCGTTGCGTGAACAATTCTGGAGTGATGTTAAAGTAACTGGAAAAGATTCTGATTTAAACCAGGAATTAGAAAGAGCAGGACGAGTTGTTGATTTTTTAGAATTTGGTGAATTACTCTGTAGAGATGCTTTAAATCGTAAAGAATCATGCGGTGGTCATTTTAGAGAAGAATATCAATCTCATGAGGGTGAAGCTGAACGAGATGATGAAAATTTTAGTCACGCATCTGTTTGGGAATATAAAGGTGAAAAAGAAACCCCCATTAAGCACAAGGAGGAACTTGAGTTTAATGTCGTTAAACCATCTGTTAGAAGTTATAAATAATGCGACTCAAACTAAAAGTCTGGAGACAAAAAGACCAATTAGATAGTGGTCGTTTGGTTGATTACCAAATGGACAATATTTCTGAAGATTCATCATTTCTTGAAATGCTCGACTTACTCAATGAATCGTTAGTTGAAAAAGGCGATGAACCCATTGCATTCGATCACGATTGTCGAGAAGGTATTTGTGGAATGTGTTCATTAACCATAAATGGAATTCCACATGGTCCTGAAAAGCTAACTACTGCTTGTCAGCTTCATATGCGAAGTTTCAAGAATGGAGAGACAATTACAATTGAACCATTTAGATCAAAACCATTTAAAATTACTAAAGATTTAATTGTCGATCGATCTGCATTTGATAAAATTATCGAAGCAGGCGGTTTTATTTCTGTGCGAACTGGTTCAGCACCCGATGGTAATGCGATACCTATTTCAAAAAGTGATTCTGATTATGCGATGGATGCAGCGGCATGTATTGGATGTGCTGCTTGTGTAGCAGCTTGTAAAAATTCATCAGCAATGCTATTTACATCAGCTAAAATTTCGCAACTTAACAGCTTGCCTCAGGGTAAGCCTGAAAAAGATCGCAGGTTACTATCTATGGTCAGTGAAATGGATAGATCTGGATTCGGAAATTGCACTAACTATGGAGAGTGTCATGCTGTTTGCCCCAAAGGAATATCGGTTGATTTTATTGCTAATTTAAACAGAGATTACGCAAAAGCATCTGTTAAAAATTTATTAAAAACAATAGGGTAATCCTCTTTTATCACTTCCCATATAATTATTAAATGTTGAATGTGAATGCTATCAGATGTCTTTTGTAATATCTCTCAGATAAATAGTACTAAAGTAGATTCAAATAACTTTTAATTTTTACATTTTACATTTAATTTTAAATAAACAATAGATAGTAAAAATTATTGCATAATTTAAATGAATTTTAATCTAGATAATTTTTTTAATTACTCTCTCGATATGTTATGTATTGCGGGACTTGATGGTTTCTTTAAATTAGTTAATCCTGCGTTTACAATGGAACTTGGTTGGTCACAGGAGGAATTACTGACTAAACCTATTTTAGAATTCGTACATAAAGATGATGTTGATGAAACAATAAACGAAATTAGAAATTTAAAAGCCGGTATTCCTTCAGTTTCATTTGAAAATCGTTTTAATATAAAAATAGGTGGATATAAAAATTTAAACTGGACAGCGTTTCCAGAACCTGAATCTGGATTATATTATGGTGTGGCTCGTGATACAACGTCCAAAAAAATTGAAGAAAATAAAAGAGAGCAGTTACTAAAAAAGTTAAATAATCAACATAGTGAAATTGAACAACTCAACGACGAGTTAATAACGGTTTGTTCCTGGACAAAAAAAATAAAGGATAAAGGCCAATGGATAAGTTTTGAAGATTTTTTAGAAAAACACTTTAATATAAAATTTACACACGGTATTTCAGAAGAAGCTTATAGCAAGTTCATGGTTGATTTCAAAAATAAATATAAAAACTATAAGCAGGAAAAATAGTCTTAAAACTAATTATACGCATTATTATGGTACTAGTTAATTTCATCTAAATGTTTTTCAACGTTCTGTGTACTTATCAAAAAAGATTCTATAGCATATTTGCTCAAATTTACTGACCCGAGTGAAATCCCATAGGATAAGACTAGAACAAAAAGACTCGTCAACCAACCAAGATCAAAAAACTTCTTTGCAATATAATTCCCAACTATGGCTAGAGATATGAGCGCAAGTCCAACTCTTGTCACTGTTAATGTAAACTCTGAATTAATTTCATTCAAAAGAAAATGGTCATAAAATACCAATGATGTATCGAGTATTATAATTGGTATCAGCAACCCAATAATTCTGGAAAAAATACCTCGGCAACTTCTACCAATGTTGCTGGCAATTATCACTCCAAAAAACAGTAATGTAACTATCGCAACTCCAATATAAAAATAAATAAATCTATCATCAGAATCAATCGACATAAGCTCTGCCTGGACATTCTTATATTTTTCCAACCAAAAAATTAAAAATTGCAATACAATACTCATTCAGTGTTTGCTCTCGAATTTCTTAATTACTGTATTGACTGCATCTTTATTTTTATCGGGATAATCTAGATTATAATGCAATCCGCGGCTTTCCTTACGTTTTAATGCACAGTTAATAATTAACTCTGCAACCTGACAAAGATTTCTTAATTCAATTAATGCTGGCTCAACTTTGAAGTCCCAGTAATACTGATGAATTTCATTTGAAAGATTTTTAATCCTGGTTTTAGCACGTTCCAATCTTTTCGTTGATCTTACTACACCCACATAATCCCACATTGTTCTTTTGAGTTCATCCCAATTATGTGACAATACAACCCTTTCATCACTATCCTGAGCATCACCATTTATCCATTCAGTAGGGCTTACTAATTCAAATGTATTAAATTTTAAATAATCAATTACACTACTGCTTCCTGCACTTGCCATGACAACCGCCTCCAACAATGAATTGCTTGCTAATCTGTTGGCACCGTGTAATCCGGTTGATGCAACTTCACCACAAGCATACAGACCATCGATATTAGTTTCTGCTTTTAAATTAGTTTTAATACCACCACATAGGTAATGAGCAGCAGGTACTACTGGAATGAAATCTTTTGTTATGTCTACTCCATATCGTAAACAAGTTTTAAAAATTGTAGGAAATCTTTCTTTTATTAAAGTAGAATTCAAATCTGTTAAATCTAACATCACGTGTTTAGCACCTGACATTTTCATTTCGCTATCAATAGCTCGTGCCACTATATCTCTCGGAGCTAAGTCTCCACGCTTATCATACTTTTTCATAAAAGCTACCTTATCAAGATTTCTTAATATGGCACCCTCTCCTCTTACAGCTTCACTAATTAAAAAGCGTTCGTCTGTAGAGGTATAAAGAGCAGTTGGATGAAATTGTATAAACTCCATGTTTGATATTTCAGCACCGGCACGATAAGCCATTGCAATACCATCACCCGTAGCAATACCCGGGTTTGTTGTGTATTGATAAACTTGTCCAACACCTCCAGTTGATAACATAACTGCTGATGAAAGAAAGGTATCAATTGTACCTTTTAAAGTATCTAATGCATACAACCCAATAATCTTATCATTATTAATTGTATTTGAACCCACAATTTTTTTGAGCGTAATTAAATCTATAGCGATCGAGTGTTCTAAAATCTTAATTTTACTTTCATTTTCAGCAGCATCAAGTAATGCAGCTTCAATAGCTTTACCGGTATAATCTTTAACATGTAAGATCCGACGTTCAGAATGGCCACCTTCCTGCCCCAGTGAAATTTGGCCATCATCATGTTGTGTAAATTCAACACCGGTTTTTATAAGCTGTTCAATACGGCCAGGTCCGTTTTTAATAATTTCGTAGACTACTTTTTCATTACAGAGTCCATCACCGGACACTATTGTATCCTGAACATGTGATTCTATATCATCATCTTTTGAAGTCACACACGCAATACCGCCTTGAGCATAATTTGTATTAGACTCAGCCCTTGATTTTTTTGTAATTATGCCAACAGAATATCCGGCCTTAGCAACATTTAGAGCAAAACTAATTCCAGCTATACCACTACCTATAACTAATACATCAAAATGTTGAGTCATTATATGTCAGTATTATTGAATATTGATACAGATTAATTTGTATACCACTTTATATATTAACTATTTTACCAAAAGGAATATAAATATCTTTTCCAAAAATTCTGACTTGTGCCCATATTTTATAATATCCCTGATATTTTGTATTGAGCAAAAATTCAAATCTGGGGCTGACCGGATCTACACTTTCCGAGATATTTAGAGGATGCATATGTGCAAACCCTTTTCTGGATTCATCAAATGCAACTAAGTGAGCATAAGCCCCCATAACTTTTTCCAATGGAACCTCTGTATTACCGTTAGAAGTTATTCTTAAAGTTAGATAATTATTAGTATCAGTTAAATTACTCCTATCTTCAAATTCCATATCAAAACTTATGCCATCAATAAGTTGAGACATTATCACTGAATTGTCAGGAGATTGACTCTCTCCTGATACTGTTATTTTGTTACGGCATATAATCGCACTACCAGTTTTGGCTAGTGCCAGTTCAGCAAAAACAAAGTAATCTCCAGAAAATTTTGGAGTAAATGAAAAACTAAATTTATTATTCTTTAATTGTTGAGGATGTTTATGATGATAATCCTGAAGTGATGGATCAATAATGAGTAAGTGAATTTTTTCTGTATGAATTTTGGCTAACTGCTCATTTTTTAGATTTTTACCACTGAGCGTTTGAAAGTTAATTGTGAAGTTAGCTTCGTATCCAGCATTAATAATATCGTTCGTAATAATATTTAGTTTAACTGGAAAGCTTACCTCTTCTAAATTTATAAAGCCATTATCGGTATCACCGCAGAATTCATTACTGATAGTTGACTCATCCAAATTTTCAAAATGCAAAAACCCACATTCTGCACCTGGCAATGCACGTATAATTGGGTAAAGTAGCGAGAATCCCAGTGTTATAACTAACATTTGAATCCAAATACTTCTGTTTTTGAACAAACTTATAATTTTAATATTACGCATCACGAATCCGTTTAAGAAATTCTTCAACTTTCCAAATACTTCTGTTTTCACGATGAATAATTTTTCCTTTTTTATCCACTAAAACAGTAGACATATTATGTTTAATTGTCCCATCATCTTTCATATAAATAATTCCAAACTGTTTTGACAGATCATAGATAACACTCGCTGGCCCGGTTAAAATTGAAAAATTTGATGTATCAATATCATAGTTCTCAACATATTCTTTAAGTATACCAGGCGTATCATAAAGTGGATCGATAGTTATTGAAACTAACTGTAAGTCTTCAATCCCTGTATTAACTGCTTCCTTTTGTAATGTTGCCATTTTTCGAGTGGCAGCCGGACACATTTTTTGATCCTGACACCGAGTGAAAATAAAATTTAAAATTATAAATTTATTTCTAAATTCACGTGATTGTAAAACCCTTCCATCCTGATTAAACAATGCAAATTCCGGAATATGTTCATCCACTGTTCTAAATGCTTTTATCCCTCTAATTAAAGTATCCTGATGCAATTGTTTATTAATTGAAGTCATTATATTATCATTAGCTTTATCAACTATAAATATATTTTCCATACGATAACCATCGCCGTATGGCAGAATATTTCCACGAATATAATTTCCTTCTTTTACATTTAATGCGTCACCTCGAATTACATAATAGGTAGAAAAATTAGTATCAGAAGTAATGTCATCAATATCATGATTCAACACAATCGTCAAATTCTCCACATCAGAGTGAACTACACGTCCATACTTTGCTTCAGGAAATTCACCTGCAACAAGCTGGGTAGCGATAAATAATAAAATTATACCAGATAAAACAAAATGATTAAGAATTTTTGAAAACATTGCACTAATTTACGTTATTAAAAATTATTTTCATGAAATTAATTATAATAAATTAACAGACAAATAATATGCAGAACAATACAAGTGGCAGCAGCGGCAGCTAAATCATCCACAACGACACCTAGCCCACCGGGTAAGTTCTGTAATTTAGATATACCAAGTGGTTTTAAAACATCAAAAAATCTGAAAATAAAAAAACCAAGTATCATAAATAACCACATTGAACCGGAAGCAAAGTACTGGCGAAGCCCAACAAAGCAAATAGGTACAGCTATAAACTCATCAAGTATTATTACTTTAGGATCATGTTTCATCATCCGCTTTTCAGCTTCATCACAAAAGGCGATTGCCAAATAAATTAATAGAGCCTCTAAAATTAAAAATGCTGAAAATGAAAGAGGATAAAAAAATGCAGTATAAAGAAGTAAGCCGACAGCCGAACCGTTAGTACCGGGAATTCTTCCAAAATGCCCAATTTTTCCAAGTGTTGCTATGTTATTAACTACATTTGATGGCAGAAATGAAACCCATATAAAATATTTATTCATTAAGTAAATTATTAATTAATAGTCTTATTTGTTAATTTTTAAAAATAGGTGAGCAATCAAAGCTAAATCACTGAATATTATATCAGTTACGTTGATTTTCATAAAAATATAAACTTAAATTTCATTCTAAAAGATTTTATTATGTCATTGCTAATAATTGAGCTTTTTTAATAGCTCTAGTTAATTCAGTGATTAAATTAAAGATAAATACCAATCTATCTAAAATAGTAGAAGCCTATTATCAATAATGGAATTTAGTTATAAAATTGATGAACTAATATCAATTCTCGGTGAGAGTAATGTTGAAGGATCAACAAATAATAAGATAACTGGAATTGCTTCACTCAAAAATGCTGGCAGTTGTGATATCTCATTTTTAGGTAATATGAAGTACTCTAAAGATGTTTCAAATTGCAAAGCAACAGTGTTACTTTTGCCACTAAATTTTGAAGGACAGCCTAAAGACAATCAAGTATATATAAGAATCAGCAGTCCTTCATATGCACTTACACTAATTTGTGGGCATATTGAAAAGCATAATCTTAAAAAATATTCCCCCGGCATACATCCCACTGCAGTCGTTGATAACTCTGTGATTATAGATAAAACAGCTTATATAGGCCCGCTATGCGTAATTGAAGAAGGCACCAAAATTGGTGCAAACACATATCTTGATGCTCAAATATATATCGGCAAAAATGTTGAGATTGGAGATGATTGTAGATTAAGTGCACATGTAAATATATCTTCCTATAACAAAATTGGCAACAGAGTTCACTTGCATGCAGGTGTTGTTATTGGCTCAGATGGGTACGGCTACGAATTCATAGACGGAAAACATTTTAAATCACCACAAATTGGAAAAGTTGTTGTTGAGGATGATGTAGAAATTGGAGCCAACACAACTATTGATCGTGCCCGATTTTCAGAAACTAGAATTGGACAAGGTACTAAAATCGATAATTTAGTTCAGATAGCTCACAATGTAGTTATTGGAAAAAATTGCTTGATCGTTTCTCAAACAGGAATATCAGGCAGTTCTATACTCGAAGACAATATAATCATTGGTGGACAAGCCGGAATTGCAGGTCATATTACCATTGGTGAAGGTAGTAAAATAGGTGGTCAATCGGGTGTCACCAACAATATACCTTCCAAAAGCTATGTTAATGGAACACCGGCATGCTCTCATTATAAGTCCCAAAAAATTATTTCTCTTTCCAGAAGACTGCCAGATTTATTTAAGAGAGTGAAAATATTAGAAGAGTTCAGTTCAGAAGCAGATTAATAATTTATTTTACTTATCTTGACAAGATTGATGATCAATTTAGCTATCTATATATACTATAATTTTTAAATTTCTAACAGGACGAAACAACAAATCTATTACGTTAGTATAATTACATAAATTAAAATGCAACTCGGTGAATTAAAAATACTTTCAGGAAATGCCAATCAGGCATTAGCACAAGAGATATGCGATAACATCGGCATACCTTTGTGTGATGTTACCTTAAAAAGATTTCCTGATGGTGAGATTTTTGTTAAAATAAATGAGAATGTTAGAGGTAAAGATGTTTTTATCATACAACCTACTTCACCTCCGGCAAATGATCATTTAATGGAATTGCTTATTATGATTGATGCGGCAAAAAGGGCATCAGCCAGACGTATCACAGCCGTTTTGCCATTCTTTGGTTACGCTCGACAAGATCGTAAAGATCAACCACGTGTGCCAATCACTGCAAAATTAGTTGCCAACATACTGGTGACTGCCGGTGCTGAACGTGTACTGACAATGGACTTACATGCATCTCAAATACAGGGATTTTTTGATATTCCGGTCGATCACCTCTATGCAGTATCAGTATTTTATGATTATTTAAAAAAATATCAGGATAAAAAACTTATGGTGATTTCACCTGATGTGGGTGGTGTTAAAATGGGCTCCGCCTATTCCGATTTATTTGATGGCGGATTTGGCTTTATAGTCAAACGACGTAAAGATTCTGAAAATGTAAAAGCAACTAGCTTAGTTGGAGATGTTAAAGACAGAGAAGTTCTCATTGTTGATGATATGACTGAAACTGCCGGCACTTTAATTGCCGCAGCTGAACTATTAAAAGAAAACGGTGCTCTAAGTGTTCGAGCAGCTGTCAGCCACTGTATGCTAAGTGAGAAAGGATATAAACGATTATCTGAGACAGATCTTATTGATGAATTAATTACTACGAACTCGGCACCGATTGATTCAAAAGGGTTGCCCATTACAATCTTGAGTATTGGAAATATTCTCACTGAGGCAATAATTCGCATCAACGAGCACAGAAGCATCACAAAATTATTCAAGATTAAGGGATTTTAAATTCACAATAAAACCTTGGTGTCATTAGTCCTTTTTCTCTAAGTAATTTTTTGATGTTTTAATAAAATCTGTTTGCCAGTTTATTAATTCATTGATTACACAAATTATTACTATTTATATTAGTAATTCAATGAGTAACGATAACAAAAAAATAGTTCTGACTTGTGCGCAACCTACAGGTAAATTACATCTTGGCAATTATCTGGGTGCAGTTAAAAATTGGGTGGCTCTACTTAAAGATCATGAATGTTTTTTTGGCATTGTCGATATGCATGCGATTACCATGCCATATGTACCGGCTGACTTACGTCGAAGTACATTAGAATGCGCTGCACAATATATCGCATGTGGACTCGATCCGAAAGATTGTCATATCTTTATTCAATCACAAGTTACCGGACATGCGGAACTTGCCTGGATACTCAGTTGTTTGACTCCAGTCGGTCAACTGCAGCGAATGACGCAATTTAAAGACAAATCAAATAAGCAAAATGAGTCGATAAGCTCCGGACTACTCTACTACCCCGTTCTAATGGCTGCCGATATTTTACTTTATAATACCGATATCGTACCAGTAGGCCATGACCAAAAACAACATATTGAGCTTACAAGAGATCTTGCAGAAAAATTTAATTCACACTACTCGGAGACATTTAAAGTTCCTGAAGCATACATTCCTAAAGTCGGGGCTAGAATTATGTCGCTGCAAAATCCAGAGAACAAAATGTCAAAGTCCGACCCAAATCAGAATGGTACACTATACTTACTCGATGATCCCAAAATATTGAGAAAAAAAATCATGAGTGCTGTCACAGACTCTGGAAGCGAAATTGTTGCTTCTGAGGAAAAACCGGGAATAACAAATTTACTTAACATCTTAAGTGTTGCTAGCAATACAACCGTTAAAGATTTAGAAAAACAATTTCAAGGTCTGGGGTATGCAGATTTAAAAAAAGCTGTTGCAGATGCCGTTACTAAAATGTTTACACCTATCAGAAAAAAATATAATCAGCTCATCGCCGACAAAAATTACTTAAATGAAATTCTTAAAAATGGCGCAGATGCTGCACAAAAAAAAGCCTATAGAACGCTTTCAAAAGTGTATAGAAAGTCCGGTTATTTGGAACGCGGAAAATAGCGTTACTTAGAAGTCATCACATAACGTCCGTCCCAATCATCCCCTGGTGGATTGGCTTTCATTGCTAAACTCTGTTTAATTAAATGCAGCGATGGATTTGTCGGAACACCTGGATCGACGTCCGGTTTTGTCGGCTCAAACTCGGATGATTTTTTAAACAAATCAACTGCCGCATCCCACTCTTGTTTTAAATATTTTTCTACAGCTTGATTATATATATCGAGGCAATCAAAACCTTCTTTAGATACATCTTTTTTCATACCCATTATTTCATACACTGAAACAGGCTGAGTTCTTCCTTTTACGACAATTTTATCCAAATATCTGTAAACAATATCATCTCCAGATTTTTCCGCGAGAACTTTGCATTCTTCGGTTATCATCGTATAGGCACCATATGCTTTAGCACCACTTTCACAACGGGCAGCCAAATTAACAGTGTCACCCATCATCGTGTAGTTAAAACGTTTTCTCGAACCCATGTTGCCGACCGTTGCCAATCCGGAATTTAGCCCTATTCGAGTACGCATTTGAAATACAAGATTTGGCCATTTATCCCCTTCACTCCTCCACTTTTCTCTTAACTCTGCTTGCTTATTCTGTATTCTCTGACTTGCTACACACGCCCGGTAAGCATGATCTTCTAATTTAACCGGAGCGCCAAACATTGCCACAATAGCATCACCAATGTATTTATCTAACGATCCACACTCTATTTCCAAAAATTCTGTCATCTCATTTAAATACTCATTCATCAAATCAACGAGTTGAGAGGGTGTAAGTATTTCTGAAAATGCAGAGAACGATTGAACGTCACTAAAAAATGCTGTTATCACTTCTTCATGCCCACCCAATTTTGGCTCTTCTCCTGATTCAACCATTCTGTTGACAAGCTCAGGCGAAACATATGTGCCAAACATTCCTTTGATTCGGCCTTTTTGTTTTTCTTCAACAAGTAATTTATAAATCACTCCAATGAATGTTGTTGTAATTGCAGATCCGACCGGCCCAATTAATGGAATTACAAGATGGTTTTGCTTAAATAAATAGAAAACAAATCCGGTATAAACCATAACAAACAACACACTAAAAATTTTAGAAAGAACGCTTCTGGCGCCACTATTTAATCCAAAAAATGCGACTAATGAAGTAAGTACAACTATCAACAAAATATCCACCCATTGTGGCAAGTGAGTAATGTACTTTCCGGTTGATATAGTTTTTATTAAATTTCCGTGAACTGCAACTCGAGGTACTTCATGCCTATCAAATGGTGAGGGAGCAACATCCTGCAACAACGGATCTGTCGGCCCCACTAAAACAATAGCTCCTTCGAATCTTTTAAACCAGTCTAACGCTTCTTTTTCAACCAATGGATCTTTGGTTTCTCTCCAACTATAAAATTTTTCAAGAACCGTACGCATACTAGTCATAGGATTATGCTTAGAGCTCCATGAGGAAAACCAATTAATCTCAATCATTTGCCCCTCATAAAGTGGTATGTCGTAAATAAGCTTATCATCGTCCATGAAATTTCTAATTTCCAAATGATCGTCAAAATGCTTAACTGCGACCGCTGATGGTAATCCATGATAGGCCAATAAAAGTTCAAGCGATGATGTATAAAATGTAATAGGTAATATTTTAGGATAACTTCTGATTATTTCATTTTCATTATCATAAATATCATATGTTTTCTCAGTCTCTTTAAGTTTTTCGCCTGGAATTTGATGATGCTTCAAAAAGCCGACAACGTGATTTAGGGAATGTGTTGAATTTTTAACTTCTGAAAAAACAGGAACCCAACGAGGAATTGCACCGCCACTCAATGAGGTATCTGTATTTATTAATCCGGTTCGACCATAACTGATATCCCATATCGGATATGTTGGGGATTCGGGATAAGCGTTTGTTTCTGGATCATAACTATTTCTGTATTTTAATGGTAACTCACTCGGCCTCATCATATGATTCATCATTAAACCACTGTAGGATACCGCTAAAATAAGTTTGCTGCTGTACTTACGCACTGCATTGGCCAAAACTTCATTACTCTGTAACTGCACATCATCCGGCACCATCTTTGTCGAAGTTACAGGTGATATTACAAAGTCAAAAAATATAGATTTAGCTTTTCCTAATTCTAGAATCGATGCGGCGGTATCAGCAAATAAACTTCGGTGCCATGGACTTTGACCAAATTCTGCAATGAAGGCAGGATCCATATTGACGTAGTAAATGGGTATGGGAGATTCAATTTCACCTCTAACCTGGAATCGCCAGTCCATTGCTAAGTTCTGTAGACCTTTTAAACTACCAATATAAGTAAGGCCAATCCATATCAATGGAATCCAGACTAATAGGCCGACGATGATTAACTTCTCTTTTAAACCTTTACCCATAATTTTTTTTCTGCGCCCTATTTAATAATATTCAAGATAAAAATATAAATACACATTATTACTAATCAATGATAAAATTTGCATCTCTTTGAAGCAAAAATTTCCCAAATATCGAAAAATTGGCAGGGTTGTGCAGCTCGCACATCCGCATCAGTGACATTATAATCGGCTTCTGTCTAAATAAATTTCAAATCATTGTACTATTCAGTTTTTACCTAAGCTAAGTAGAACAATGATTTATCCTGATTTTTACCCTCGATACTTCACACCTCATATACCCTGATTACTTGACTCGTGCCAAAAACAGTGTGAACAATCTGCAATAAATGAAATCTTACTACATTACTACAGCTATAGATTATGCAAATGGGTCTCCACACCTTGGTCACGCCTATGAAAAAGTCATAACCGACGTTATTGCCCGCTATCACCGCCAACTGGGAGAAAATGTTTATTTTTTAACAGGACTTGATGAGCATGGCCAAAAAGTCCAGCAAACTGCTGAAAAACTAAATTTGGAACCACAAGTTTTATGCGATCAAATTGCCGATGAGTTTCAGAATCTATGGAAAAAACTGAGTATATCAAATGATGATTATCTCAGAACAACACAAGAACGACACAAAAAAGTTGTCGCTGAAATTCTACAAAATTTATTTGAAAAGGATGAAATTTATCTAGCTGATTATAAAGGCTACTACAGTGTGAGAGTTGAACAATTTGTCCAAACACGTGAAATGGTCGATGGGAAATGGCCAAGTGAGTATGGCGAAGTTGTTGAAGTCATTGAAAAAAATTACTTCTTTAAATTGAGTAAATACCAAGCTTGGCTGATCGACTATATCAAAAATAACGATGAATTTATTTTCCCAAAATTTCGTCAAAAACAAGTTCTGGAATTTTTAAAAGAACCGATAAATGATCTTTGTATTTCTCGTCCTAAAAAAAGATTATCCTGGGGCATACCGTTACCGTTTGACACAAATTACGTCACATACGTTTGGTTTGATGCACTGATTAACTACATCACAGGTGCTGGATACGAATCTGATAATTTCAAGGATTTATGGCCTGCTGATTGTCATGTAATCGGCAAAGATATTCTAGTGCCGCCGCATGCCGTTTATTGGCCTATTATGCTAAAAGCCTGTGATATCCCTTTACCAATAAGTTTACTTGCCCATGGCTGGTGGCTAACGTCTGGCGAAAAAATGTCAAAAAGTACCGGCGAAATTGTCGATCCGATACAACTGATTGATCAATATGGGCCTGACGCATTCAGATATTTTGTCACTCGAGAAATGAATATTGGTCAAGACAGTGAGTTTTCACTGCAATTATTTATGTCACGATACAATAGTGATTTGGCCAATGATCTCGGAAATTTAGTCAGTCGATTTCTCAATATGAGTAAACGATATTGCGAGAGTATTGTACCCAAAGCTGAAATTGAAGAGGAACCGGAAGCAGACATTAAAAATCTTTGGTCGAAAACCAAATCTGAATATTGTGAACTTTGCGACGGCTTTCAATTTCACCAGGCATTAGATCGCACCTTTACTTTTATTCGTGAAATTAATCGTTATATAGAAATTCGCTCACCCTGGAAATTAGCGAAGAGTGAAGAAAACACCGACCGAAAAATTTTAGAAACAACACTTGCAACAATCGGTGAAAGCCTGCGATTGAGTGCTGCCCTATTATATCCAATTATGCCAAATATCTCGACTCAGATATATCAGTTGGTCGGTATTGAAAAAATTGGCTTGATGAATGAAGAACTAGCGTGGTCAAATTGTTTAGAAGGGAATTCAGTGGCAGAGAAAGCAATTCTGTTTCCTAAAAAATGATTACATATTTAGCCACGCATAAAAACTTATTATAGCTGTTGATATGTAAGCGTCTCAAAACCGACCTTCTTGACAAAAAGAAAAACTTGGTAAAGTTGCCAGATGAAAGATTTTTATAGTGCTACAAAATGAAACAGCAGTGTAAGCGTCCCACCTATTGGTATTTCCAAATGGTACGCACAATTAAGAACACAACAAACTTCAGACCTCAGTAGTATGGGGTCTGAGAGGCAGGGGTAAAACGCAAAACCAAATCCTGTTTTTCAATTGCAAAGCTGTATGGTGAGACTCTTCTGAGCAGATGGAAGAATTAATACCAAAACATCAACCCACACGGCAATGTATTATAGGTGTGGACAAGAAAAATCCTATTTTCACAGTATTTCGAGAGATAAAAGATCAGCGGTTATATGTATACTGGGGACACGAATTACTCGAAGTCATCAATGATGATCGTCATAGTGCGGATTATAAATTATTAGTGGCTCGACTTTATAACGCAGGATTGAAGAAAAAAAACTTGCAGGAACAATTTGATGTCGATCCCAAGACCATGAAGCGTTGGGCCAATGCACTTAAAGAAGGTGACGCACAAAAGTTGTCATTGGTATTGGCGGGACAAAGTGCATCACGAAAGCTCACCGAACAGGTTCGTTGTTTTGCCCGAATGAGGTTCGAGCAGATTTATGCGAAAAGCCATTATGGATACAGTCAGATTATTCGCTGCGAGGTTAAAATAATTTTCGGCGTCAGTCTTAGCGGCGAAACGCTTCGGCCATTATTTAAAGAGTTGAGGCATAAAAATATCTCAAATGAGCCAACAGCCCCGGAAGAGCAAAAACCGGAGAAGGGTTGCGAATGCTCAACCGCCGAATCGGACGCCGACAGTAATAACCAGGCCAAAAACAAAGAAACGGTCACTGAAGCCAATCGCAAGCAATCTACCGATTTATCACCAGCCCAGCCAATTGAGCCAAAGTGGTGCCATCATCTTGGAACGTTACTATTGAGTCAGTCACTCATCGACATAACTCACCTGCATAAAACAAACGGATGGATACTCAAACAATGGATGGCTTGTCTGTTCTCAGGTGCGATTAATATTGAACAAACTAAATTCATCAACTTCGAGGACCTCCAATGTTTGATCGGCCAGACTCAAAGTACCCTGAAAAATCAACGCGATCTACTCGTAAAAATTGCGGATAAAGCCTTATTAAAAACAATACTGCGTTACAATATTGAGAAAAATCAGGCCGATCAAAAACGCACCTTTTATTATGATCCGCACACCAA
>JAJFLR010000010.1 GCA_021772565.1 Opitutales bacterium
TGGCAATCACTATATATTCTACTACTTGCCAATTGAAACGTATCGCATTTTAAAACATGTATTAACGCGATACGAAGTCAGCCAAATATATGTGGTAAAACAGGGTAAGTTTTGGGGATATAAAGGGCATCTGATATATTAACCAACCCGGATCCAAATTAATCGGGATGACATCGGCTCATTTAATTCTTGGCGAAGATAGAATGCCCATAGATCAATTTCCTGGAGAACAATATATTGAATAGACAAAGTAATTATAAGTAATATTTTTGTTTTAAAATATGTTTTGTTACGATAGCAATCCCAATTAATCCATTAAGAATCAAAGCATATGTTGATGGTTCAGGAATAGAAGATTCTGGAACAATATTTTGCCAAAACCGTTCCGCATAAATCGAATCAATTTCATTTACGCTAGACCTTAATACACCATTCATAGTCTTATCACTCAGCCCAATAAGTTGACCTAGCCCAATATCTTGAGTAGCTAGAATCGGAGTGCCATTTGTAGTGCTAACCAAGACATTGGCATCACCTGAAACATTCATGCTGGCAGGAAAATGATATAACCATTCATCAACACCATCTGTGAACCCATGATCTTGAACAAGACCCTGCAATTTAGTTATAACAACCCGTGATCCGTTAACAATTCCACTAAATGACATGTTTCCACCAAGACTTGAGATAGCTCCATTGAATGCAGAATGGCTTGCATCGTTATCTGTCCAAAACATCACATTTCCACCGCTATTGAGTATATTTTGCAAAGCTTCTATTTCAGTTGATAAAAATGAAGTTGAGCTACCATCATGAAGTATAACTAAACTCGCTCCCGTAATATCTGCATTAGTAAATGTCCCAGTACCTCTCAGCACCTGATGTCCATCGTTTTCATAAATAGTTAAAAAATCATCACCAACTGATGCTGGACCTAAATCTTCATGGAAATAAACAATTGCTGCTTCGACCTGAAGTATGGCAAGCCAGATTAAAAGAGTAATTATAAGTTTAACTATATATGATATAGATCTCATGATATTATAAATTATACTGGTTCTGGAAAATAATTTCACAAAGTGATTTGAAAAGTTATAAAGGATCAAATTAGATAGATTGCTTCGTCGTGTTGCTCCTCGCAATGACAACGGTCTTTTCATTTGTCATTGCGAATTCGACTTTAGTCGAATGTGGCAATCCATCTGACTTTTGTGAAATTATTTTCTGGAATCAGTATATTAGCAATTATAATGAATTTATTTGAAATTGGTTAATTTTTTCGTGACTACCCAGCACGAAGAGATAAAGGCTTATAAAAATCAATAACAAATTGTAACTATCATTGTCATTTATGATCGTTTTTCTATTTAACTAATATATTAATAATTGGCTGTTTACACCGTTTATTTTACAGACCCTCAAAAACTGCATTAAGCAGTACGAATCAGAATTGATGTTACAAATTAATGGATGGAATAAACGTTGAATTTAATATTTTCATCAATTTTCCCAAACTCAGTTACTTTTTCTATTTTCACTCCCATTTTTCAACAGTCCCATTTACGGAATGACCCATTTTTTCTTTTTGTAGTTATTAAAAAATGTTTGTTTTCCCCGAAGCCTTCGCTAAAGAGCCGTCCGGCTCGTGAGCTACCAGCATCGGGGAAAACGACTTACTATTTTGCCGTCCAAATGGATTTAGACGGTCCGGACGACGACCGGTTCAGTTCCCTATATAAGCCGGATCACTCCGTCCGGCTATCATTTGTCTGAGCTAAGAACAAGACGGAACCCCAAATTGTTGTTCCGATTGTCCGGAGTATTCCTGTTGCGATTGGCGGAACGGCAGTTCTGCGCGTTGTTGATCCAACTGCCGCCCCGATTCACCCGGTTCGTACCCGATGGTCGCCGACACAAAAGATGATAGCGCTCGATAGTGAAATTGCCATGAGCGTGCAGGAAGGGTAAATGCTGTAAGCGATGTAAGTTTATTTTGAAGATCATTGTCTGAGAGTCCACCGGATTTATAAAGTTTTTCCAGCTGCATCACTTTGCGCCGGTAACGCACTTTGCTTCGACGGTTTAGCGTGGTATGCGTTGAATATATCCTGTATCCAAGAAAATTCATGCCCAGATGTGTGCGTTGCGGACTGGGATCGTATTTCAATTTCAGTTGAAGATTTTTTTCAACAAAGTTATTAATTGATCGTCCCAAGGTTTTCAACATCTCTTTATCATTACTCCAGCAGACAAAATCATCCATATAACGCACGTAGGCTCTTACTCCTGAAAATGATTGGCAATAACGATCGAGTGAACCCAGATAAAAGTTGGCCAGGTATTGACTGCACAGACTCCCTATCGGAAGTCCGCAATCGGCGTGACTCTGATGCGAGCAGATAATACGCTCAAACCACTTGAGAACTTCACGGTCTTTGAACAAACGACATACTCTTTCCATTAATTTATCATGCGGTATAGATTCAAAATATTTTTGCATATCCAACTTAAGATACCATGCATTCCCACGTGCGGCGTTTTCTGCCGCCGCAATTGCCCTTAATCTTCCTTTGCCTTTACGACACGCATAACTATGAAATACCGCGTTGCGTTCAAAAATGGATTCACAATAATTCATTAGTGCATGGTGAAGTACGCGTTCGCGAAAAGAAGCAGCGCAAATTTTTCGCTCTTTGGGATCCTTAATAGTAAAGTAATGATAATCGCCTACCCGAATACAGCCTGCCAGTAAATCTTCACGAATCGATTGAATCTCGGCTGTAAGATTTTTACCGAAGTTGATGACCTCAATTTTACAGCGTTTTCCACGACGCGCTTTAATCCAGGCTAGTTGCAGGTTTTTCAGTTCCGCTATCTGCGGCATTAACATTCCGTAAGTATTCACAGTAATGTTCGTAAAAGTTTACCCTTTTGTCATTGCGAGCCATCGCAAGATGGTGCGGCAATCTATCTCGATTCCACGGTCTGGATTGCCGCGTCGCTTTGCTCCTCGCAATGACAATTGTCTTGTAT
>JAJFLR010000091.1 GCA_021772565.1 Opitutales bacterium
ACTACCGACAGGAACTTCCATCCACTGATGACAGTCTGCAGAGCAAATTCCACATTGACCGCCCATAATATCAATGAAGGTACCATCAATATCCAACTGCATAATAATACCTTGTTTATCCTCTTTTTTATTTCTTCTCCGCTTTTTCCTTCTGACATTTCTTTTCTTCCTTTCCTGTTTTTTTGTTCTAACGGATATATTGAAGAACAAAGATTACTATAATCCCTATTGCGTTAATCAAAATTATGACAGAGGTGAACTGAATGAAAATATAATCAGTTTAATAATTTTAATGGGGATATTAATTATTATTTTTAAAATTAATTTTTTAGCTTTATCTAAAAATTAACTATAAAATTAGTTGAAATATCAAACTCAAATGGAAAGTGAACTATTCCCAAACTAAAATTTTACAATTTATTCAAATATCATAAAACTATCCATTCTCAGATTTGATATCACGATTCATCAATTCCATAATCGCATCTTTAGGTTTTTTATTGTGATAAAGAATAGCATGAATTTCATTTAATATTGGAGCCTTTAAATTATTTGTTTCACAGATATCAAAAAAACATTGAGTCGTCCTGTAGCCCTCGACCGTTATTTTATCACTATTGACTAACTCAGAAATGGAAATCGCAGAAACTATTTTTTCTCCAAAAGTTCTATTTCGGCTCCACTTACCATTACAAGTTGCAATCAAATCACCAAAACCACTCAACCCGTAAAATGTTTCAGTTTTTCCATTTAAGTAAACCCCAATCTTCACCATTTCATGAAGTGATCGAGTCAACAAGGCAGCTTTGGTATTATCACCAAGTTTAAGACCATCGCAAATTCCAGCAGCAATTGCGTAAACATTTTTCAGACAACCTCCTAATTCCACACCGGTAAGATCTTGTGAGTAATAGACTCTCAAATTATGATTGCTCATTGAGGCTGCAATTTTTTTTATAAAAGAATTGTTTGAATTAGATGCTAAAACAATTGCTGTCGGATTTCCAGATGCTACTTCAATAGCATAAGTTGGCCCTGACAATGAACCGATCGCCAAATCACTTATCTCTTCTTCTATTACCTTGCTCGGTATAAAATTAGTTTCCATCTCTAACCCTTTACAGAGTGAAAGCACTAATTTTATTCGTTTTGCCCCCTCCATATTATCTTTAATTAAATTACATACATTTCTTAAACCAATTGAAGGACAAGCTATCATAACAACTTCTGCTTCCATAAGAGCTGGTCCAGACTCACAGCTAATTTGAATATTATTATCTAAGCTAAAACCATTAAGGTATTTATAATTTTCTCTGGTTGATGCTAATTTAAGCGCAAATTCGGTATTCCTGGCAACTAAGGTAACAGTATGATTCATTTTAGCTAAGTGAATCGCCATCGCTGTACCCCAAGCTCCTGATCCGATAATACATATGTTCATAATTACTTTCTAATGTAAATTATTAAAGTTTTCTAAACTTATATTTAATCTATTATCACTAATTTTTAAGCTATTAGATTACAATAGTTCTTAATAAAAGATTTGTTTACTAAAATTAAGATTAAGATACTGTAACTTATAAATATTACGATCAACTTCATTTACATAATTGATAAATTAGATGATTCTAACCAAAAATGAACTCAATTCTTTTTTAAAAGCTGAAAATAAACATCCCCATAATATTTTAGGGATGCACCCATGTTCCAGTGGTGGGAAAAAAGGCCTGGTTGTCAGAGCTTTTATTTCAAATGCTCTGTCTTGTGATATTGTTGATGTCGATTCTGAATCTAATACTCGATATCCTTTAGTTAAGATTTCCCCCGAAGGTTTCTTTGAAGGATTCATTGCAGATCGAACAAAAGTTTTTGCTTATCGACTCAGAGTCGAACAATTCAATTCAGAATTCAGACAATTTCATGATCCTTATTGTTTTTTTCCTACATTGAGTGATAACGATTTATATTTATTTAATGAAGGTAACGAACATTTTATTTATAATAAATTAGGTGCCCATATTCGAAACATAAATAATATACCTGGCGTGTCTTTCTCAGTTTGGGCTCCAACAGCAAAACGAATTTCAGTAGTTGGAGATTTTAATAATTGGGATGGCCGTTACCATCCAATGAGATCAATTGGTTCTTCGGGTGTCTGGGAAATTTTTATTCCAGGGTTAAAATCTGGATCTAAATACAAATATGAAATACTCACTGATGCAGATAACATACAGCTCAAAACTGATCCATATGCAACTTACTTTGAATCACCCCCACATAATGCTTCTATTGTTTATCCACTTGAAGGATATGAGTGGAACGATCAAAATTGGATTGAGGCACGCAAAAACAAAGATTGGTCTAAAGAACCAGTTAACATTTATGAATTACATATAGGTTCATGGAAAAAAAGTCACGAGCACGGGTACCGATCCATGACCTATCGCGAAATAGCGAGCGAGCTGGTTGATTACGTAAATTATATGGGATTTACCCATGTTGAATTTATGCCGTTGGCAGAACACCCATTTGATGGTTCATGGGGCTATCAAGTTACCGGTTTTTTTGCACCCACTTACCGTTTTGGTACACCAAAAGATTTTATGTATTTAGTTGATACTTTACACAAAAATAATACCGGGGTTATTATGGATTGGGTACCAGCCCATTTCCCGACTGATGCTTTTTCATTAGCACATTTTGGTGGTGATCATTTATATGAGCATGCTGACCCCAAACAAGGATATCATCAAGATTGGGGGACGTTGATTTTTAATTACGGAAGACATGAGGTTAGGGGCTTTCTAATCGCAAGTGCGTTAGCATGGTTTGACAGATACCACATTGATGGCTTGAGAGTTGATGCTGTTGCATCTATGCTCTATCTTGATTACTCAAGAGATGAAGGCGAGTGGATCCCCAATCAATATGGCGATAGAGAAAACTTGGAGGCGATTGATTTTCTCAAGAAAACCAACCAATTAATTCATCAGTATTATCCTGGTTCATTAATGATTGCTGAAGAATCAACTGCATGGGAGGGAGTAACTAGTCCAGTCAGTAAAGGTGGTCTTGGTTTTGATTTAAAATGGAATTTAGGGTGGATGCATGACACTCTGGAATATTTTGGCCATGATCCGATCCACAGAAAGTGGCATCAAAATAAATTAACCTTCGGAATGATCTATCAATATTCCGAAAAATTTGTTCAAGTTTTTTCCCATGATGAGGTTGTGCACGGAAAAGCCTCAATGATTAACAAAATGAGTGCACATTCAATGACAGAAAAAGCCCAAACATTAAGAGCACTATATACATTTATGTGGGTTTGGCCTGGTAAAAATACCTTGTTTATGGGATGCGAATTTGGTCAATCATCTGAATGGTCTTACGACTCCGAATTGGATTGGCATCTATTAAAATACAAAGACCACGAAGGCATTCAAGCAATCATTAGAGATTTAAACAATCTAATTAATTCTGAAAAATCACTTTATCAATATGACTATGATCATGACTATTTTGAATGGGTAAGTATTGATGATTCTTCTAATTCAGTTTTTTCATTTTTGAGAAAAGGTAAAAAGCCAGATGAGACATTCTTGGCAGTTGGCCATTTCACTCCAGTACCCAGGTATGAATATCGTATAGGAGTACCTCATTCTGGTTTTTGGAAAGAAGTGATAAATTCTAATGCACACAATTATGGTGGAAATGGTTCTGGGAATTTTGGTGGTTGTTACTCTGAAGATGTCCCATCTAAAAATCAAAAATATTCATTATCACTCACTTTGCCCGCTATGAGTACCACAATATTTAAATTTGCTGGAAAATAATTTCAAAAAAAACACCGGCGTTCATAAAAACAACCGGTGCTTTAGCTAAAATTTGATAAAACTGTTATCGAGTAGTAATTGTAAAATTATCTACATATAATGTTTCCTTGCCCCCACCTTTGGTATTAACGAAAATTAACTGTATCATTTTAACATTCCTGAGATCAATCTTTCCATTTCCTCGACCACCATCTTTCACAAGATCCAATACATTAAAATCAAATATGTATGATCCATATGCGCTTGCAGACTTAATATTAAAAGATCGTTTAATCTTAAATATATCACCATCTCCGTCAATTACTTGCACTTTAAATACAGTTCCTGGAGTATTTTGCATGGATTTAATATCTAATGTAGCTGACTTCAACATTTTAGGTGTTTTGCTAAATTGATAAAGTATGCCTGCAAAGTTACCTTTTTCCCAGTTAACTACTAATGAAGCACCTCTTTCTCCTCCATTTGCACCTTTTCTATTGGCTCTGAGTGGATCCATAACTGTGACCCCAAAGCTCAACCAAGGGTCAGTAGGGAAATCATTATCTCCCAAAACTTCCCCCTCACTGTGTAATTCAAAGTTATCACCCAAGCTAGAACTTATCTGGGCATCAACAAATTGTGGTAATATAAACAGATTAGAGATCAACCCTAATGCTATTAATTTTTTTATTTTTACAATGTTCATATTTTTTTCTTTATTATTATTTTATTATTTTATTATTTTTTGATGATTATATTCGGACACAATATAAATTTAGATTGTTCAAAATTTATGCGTTTGTAAATCAAAAATAAAGGTTTATTCTAATTTACCTATATTTAATTTAAAATATAATACAATCTGTACACTATGAGCAATAAAGAAATTGAAGAAGGCAAAAGGCTATTAATAGACTTCAATAAGCTGAAGAAAGTGACTGAATGCGGTCAAGATTTGATCCCAGCAGTTGCTCAGGATGTTGATACTAATGAAGTTCTTATCGTCGGTTATGTAAATAAATTGGCACTTGAAACAGCTTTAAAAGAGCAAAAAGCTACATTTTGGAGTTCATCTAGAAATGAATTATGGATTAAGGGCAATACAAGTGGTGATTATTTAGAATTAGATGATATCCTTATAAATTGTGAACAAAACTCTATCTTATACCGTGTTCGATTAAAAGGCAAAGGATCATGCCATACAAAAAACATTGAAGGCAACTCACGATACGGATGTTATTATCGCAGGCTAAAGAGTATAAACGAGTTAGAGTTTATTTAACTCTAGATTTCATATTTTTTTATCCCGGATTTCTGCAATAAAACACGAATTATAAATAAAGGGTTGTTTTTCAAATATCTGACAAACAATCTTCTCGGTTCTTGTATCATTCGAAAAAGCCATTCAAACCCAGACCGCTGTATAAAACGAGGTGCTTGTCGAACACGTCCGGTATGAAAATCAAAAGCCGCTCCTACACCAATCATGATTTTAGTATCTAGCAGATCAATCATATCTGACATAAATTTTTCCTGTTTAGGGGTACTCAATCCCACCCAGATAATATCAGGAGCTATATTATTTATTTTTTTTACCAAATCTGTTATTTCACCCTCATTCAACGATCGAAAAGGTGGAGAATAAAAACCAGCAATTTTAATTCCTGGAAATTTAATTGATAAATTCTTTGCTAGATTTTCAGCAACTCCAACGTCACCTCCATATAAAAAATGGGAAATTTCTTTCGAAGCTGTTCTTTTACAAATTTCCAACATCAAATCAGGCCCATAGACTCGATCTAAATCTTCCCCATACTCACTTTTTCCTAACCACACTAATGGCATTCCATCAGGCGTATTTAAATAGGATTGATTTAATATTTTACGAAAATTTTTATCTTTTTGTGCTTCACTGACTCCATGAACTCCAGTCACACAAACATAACCTTTAATGTTATCTTTAACAGCATTTATAATGGAATTTGCTGCAGTGTCTAATGTTAGAACACTCACACCAACTCCAAGAACATTATATCTTGGAATCGCTTTCACTTATTAAATATTAAATGACTTTGTCAGATACTTGATATTTTAATCGTGGAATTCACGCCCACTTAAACAAGCCTTTACATAATTCTGACGAATACAAAAATCTCCGAATTTTTCTCCATTTTCTCGCTCTTTTGCATAACGCTTAATAATAGGTTCCAACTCACCGACTAAATCAGCTTCCAGAACAGCGCCTTTATAAATTTTATTTAATCGAGATCCATCCAGCGCACCTCCTAAATAGAGATTATATTTTCCGGGAGCACGACCAACTAATCCTATTTCTGAATTATAAGGTCTTGCACAGCCGTTTGGACACCCAGTCATACGTATTGTAATATCATCATCTCTCAAACCAGCTTCTTCAATAACTTTATCGAGATCATCTAAAAACTCCGGTAATTTTCGTTCACTTTCAGCAAGCGATAATCCGCATGTCGGTAATGCAACACAAGCCAATGAACCAAGACGTAATCCAGTTTGTTTATGACTATCTTTAAGACTAAATTTTTCTAAACCCTGATCAATTTCATTTCTTTTATCTTCCGAAGCATTGGCAACGATCAGATTTTGATTAGGTGTTAATCGAAAATCTCCATCATGTATTTTAGCAACTTCCTTTAGAGCCAATTTCATTGTTTGATCATCAGTATCTTTTACACGGCCATTTTGGATAAACAGATTTAAATTCCACTTGCCATTTATGCCTTTTGACCAACCATAACGATCAGTCGTGCTTTTAAATTTAAATGGTTTAGCTTCTTCAAATTTAAATCCCGCTCTTTTCTCAACTTCACTCCTAAACCAATCGACACCTCGATCCTCAATTGTATATTTTAACCGCGCATGCGCCCTATTTGTTCGATCTCCAAAGTCACGTTGGGTTGTAACAATTGATTCTGCACATTGTACTGCTTTGTCCTTTGATATAAAACCTAATACATCACCTAATCGTGGAAACGTTTCTTTTTTACCATGCGACATTCCCATGCCACCACCAGCTGTAATATTAAAGCCAATAAGATTATTATTTTCAATAATAGAAATAAAACCAAGATCCTGAGTAAAAACATCGACATCGTTACTATCCGGAATTGCGAAACCAATTTTAAATTTTCGCGGCATATATTGTTTACCGTAAATCGGTTCTACTTCTTCTTCAGTGCTGGTAGAAAGTTTTCCATCAATCCAAATTTCATGATAGGCCTTGGATTTTGGCGTTAAGTGAAGACTGACCTGTTTACAAATTTCATAAACTTCCAGGTGTAATTCAGATTGTTGCTCATTTGGATTACACATCACATTACGATTTACATCACCACAGGCAGATATCGTTGTTAACAAAGATTCATTAATCTCCTTGATAGTTTTTTGAAGATTACTTTTTAGAACACCGTGCAATTGAAAAGCCTGACGTGTAGTTAATTTCATAGTACCGTTACCATAAACATCAGACATCCGATCAATCTCCAACCACTGAGCCGGTGTACAAATTCCACCTGGAACAGCCACACGAATCATAAACGAAAAAGCTTTCTCCAATTTTTGTTTACGTCGCTCAGACCGTAAATCCCTGTCATCCTGTTGGTAACTCCCATGAAACTTAATTAATTGAGTATCATCATTCGAAATAGCACCAGTAGATGTATCTGCAAGTCCCTCTAAAATAGTCCCTCGAAGATAATTACTGGCATCCTTAATTAACTCAACTTTTGATGGCGGTTTAGCCGCATTGCTGTCTGATATCATTTTTATTTAAATTAAAATTTATTATATTAAAAAAAACTTACCGATAAAATACAATGGTCAAATTTTCCGGTGATTGAATTTGATAATACTTCTTTTAATAGATATCAGAAGTTTTAAATCTCTAATTCGATATAGCTTCCAAATTTCACATTAGCAATTGTTTTGGCAATCTCATCAACTTTCTCTTTTATTTTAGTCCAACTTGTAGTGCTTAATACAATAATTGTAATAACTCTTAAGGATAAATTCTGCTGATATTTTAGATTTTTGTCTGTAGTAATAAAAATATCAAATTTTTCCTGTTCTGCAGATTTTATTAGATCACCATTTTCAAATTGGTTCCATCCTCTCTCAAAAACAGTTTCTACATTATGTTCTATTAAGTATTTTCTAAGCGGAACTGGTGTACCTTGATCGAACAAGATTTTCATCTTGATACTAAACTTCTATTGGCATGTTCAAGAACAGCATGAACCTGCTTCAATTGAACACCTGGAAACCATTCAATAAAATCCTGAATAGTAGATCCATCATTAATATTTTCAAATAGGGCAGAAACCGGAATTCGACTATTTTTAAAGACTAAAGCGCCACTGAAAATTTCAGGCTTTGATTCTACTTCACTACATGTGTCCCAATCTAACATAATACATTTATAATAACTATTAATTTATTAAATTCAAGTTGAGATTGGTCATTATGTCAACGTCAGGAATAACTTCAATATCCAAGTTTTATATCCCAAGTAACTTTTTCCTTCGCGTGCTTTGCGTCTTTGCGTAATACAAAACCCAATCAATTTATCATCAAAGGTGGCAGATGTTATATTTTATGATAAGTGAGCGATAAAGCGATACAGTGCTTCAATTCATTAATCTGTAATTTGTCACATAACTCAAAAACAATAGCCCTATTCCCCTCAAAATTGAATTTATCGCCATAAAGTTTTTTGAATTTAGCAATCAACTTAGTTCGACAATGAAAATAAATACCATACTGCTTTGGCTTAGATTTTTTCCACCCAATTCTAATTGTACTTCCACTCTTGCTAAGATAACTTGGCTCACCCCATTTTAATGTTTCTTCTAATTCATTAACACCATCTGTTTCTGATGCTGTATCCAATATCAGCTGACGAAGTTGCATTAATTTTTGCTGAATGGCTTCTGGATAATTATTGAATACTTCTGCAACTTTTGGATTTTTAATTTTATCCATATAAATCAATTACAAAAAATTAATCTTACATATTATCATCAAGCGTCAAAGACGGATAAAATGACAAATCAAAATCCTGTGACTCTTTAACTCCTAACCTATCAACATACGCTGCGAATGCAATCATCGCGGCATTATCACCTGTGTGCTCTGGATTAGCTAAATAAAAAGGTAGCCTATAATTTTCTGCTAGGTTCTCAAATTCTGATCTTAATTTTTGATTATTTGCCACACCACCTGAAAGTCCAATGCTCTTATATTGATTCTTCACTAACGCTTGTTTGGTTTTTAAAATGAGTGCATCGACAATTGCCTCTTGATAACTTGCACAAATATCTGACAGACTTTTAGCGAGTTCTTTATCATCCATTTTTTCCAAGGCATAACGCAAACTAGTCTTTAACCCTGAAAAGCTAAACTTAATTTCATTGCTTCCAGAAAATGCCCTCGGGAATTTAAATTTTTTATTGTCACCCGAAGTGGCTAATTTCTCAATCATTGGCCCACCCGGGTATTCTAACCCAAGTAATTTTGATCCTTTGTCAAATGCTTCACCGGCAGCATCGTCAACCGTTTGAGCAACAACATGAATCGCCAAATCATTTCTGATTTCAAAAAGAATCGTATTGCCCCCGGAAACAATTAATCCTAAATGAGGCAGCAACTGATCCAAGTTTTCAGAAAATTTGTCAGGATTTTCTTTATGTAAATTTATAAAAGGAGAAAAACTGTGCGCTCGTAAATGGTTAACTCCAGCCAATGGAATATCCCAATATAAAGATAAACTTTTTGCCAACGCGACACCCATTGCCAAGCAACCTGATAATCCCGGCCCACAAGTTACAGCTACTTTACTGATTTTATTATCACTCAGTTGTTGAGAGATTTGCTGCAACATAAAAGGGAAATTAATTAAGTGTTCACGACTTGCTAAATCAGGAACCACACCACCGTACGATTTGTGAATATTTATTTGGCTGTGTACCCATTCACCACATAAACCGATGCTCGGATCAAAAATTGCCAAAGATGATTCATCACATGAACTTTCAACTCCCAAAATCATATTAAATCTCTACTCAATTGCATCAGGAGATTTAACAACTAAACGAGTATAATCCTTCTCAGTCCAAGCACTCACAGCATTTTTTAAATCGTCGATAGATATCGAATCAATTTTTTCATCGTACAATTTCCAGTTATTTTGAGGAAATCCATACAACTCGTTCAATCCGGCATCCATTGCACGAGATCCGATTGTTTGTTGGTTCATTCTTTTTTGAGTTTTAAGCCGAATTTTACAGCGTTTCAATTCACTTTCTAATACTCCCCCACTACTAACGCGATTAATTTCAGCGTCAAATTCCTTAAATACATTCTCAACAGATTTAGATTGTGTTCCGGAATAAAAATAAAACATACCGCAGCCTAGTCCCACTACTCGATTTGCCCCGACAAAATATGCCAGCCCTTTTTCATCACGGACACGCATAAATAAATTTCCAGACATTTCACTAAACATTTCTTCAAGCAACTCATAGTAGTAATAATTATTTTCAAGTATACCACTAATCTCGTAAGCTTGAAAAACGACAGCCTGCTCCCTGGATAAATATTCTGTAAACGATTTGGATTTGTTTGTCGCAGAAAAATTTAAAGCCGCTTTATTAAAAGTTCGATCCGGCAATTGGCATAATACTTTTTCTACTTTTTCTAAAAGTTTTTCATCAAAATCTCCAGATATTGATAAAACTATATTACTTCCACATATTAGTTTTTCGTAATGATTCTGAATATCATGCAAATTTAGAGTTTCAATATTTTCAATTTCACCGTAAGCATCTACAGCAAATGGATGATCACCGAAAAATTTCTTCCGCAGTGATTTTAAACCAAAATCCACAATCTCATCCAAATCCTCTTTTACCTGGGCAATCTGTGCATCTCTTTCAATCTGAAATGTCACTTGCTTAAAGGCCGGTTTAAGTAATGCCTCATCAAACAATTCAATCGCAACTTCAATATCATTTGATAAAACTTCAATGCCAAATCCAAAAGAATTATTGCCAACAAATTCACTCAAATTACCTCCAACACTTTCAATCTTATCTGCAACTTCTAACGCTGTTTTTGCCTTGGTGTCTTTCATCAGCAGTGTAGCCAAAATTCCCGTTATCCCTCGTTGACTATTGTCTTCATACATTGGCCCACCAAACGAAACAAAGCGCATATGAATTTTTGGAATTCTTGAGTCTACCTGATAAAGAATCCGAGCACCATTGTCTAATGTCTTCAACTCAAAATCGGGTAAATTTTTTTTAGTTTTCATATTACTAAATAAATTAATTACTTCCATTTGTCGGATTTAGCGACACCGATGTCATATGATCTTTAATCAAATACTTACTGGAGATCTCTTGAATTATATCGGTTGTAACATGCAATAATTTAGAAAAATAATTCTTCAAATAGTTTATATCCCCTACGACAACTTCCGCATAGCCGAGTCTGGATGCCTGGCCACTGACGGTTTTTCTCACATTAACCTCGTTGACAATTAATTGCCTCATCGCCTTCTCTAATTGGTGCATTGATATCCCCTGCTCTTTAATTTGTGCAATCTCATCCATAATTGCCGATTGAACATTTTCCCTATTGTGTTCTTCACATAAATAAGTAACGAGAAATAAGCCCTCGTCAGATGGATTCCAAACAGACGTATCAATATGATGAACTATTCTCTTTTTCTCCCTTAAGTTTTGATTGAGCACTGAGCTGTTACCATGTCCCATTATTAGTGAAAGCAAATCAAGAGCTGGCGAATCTACATGCTTAAAACTTGGAATTTTAATTCCGAGACAGCCTCTGCTTAAATTTACTTCTTTAAAAGAATTATTCTCTCTAACACTAGATTGCTTCGGTTCTGGAAAAATTAGTGGTTCGTCAAATTTATCTTTAGAATACGAACTAAATAATTTTTCAATTTCCGGCTTAATATCATTACTACAAAAATCACCAGTGACAACCATTACGGTATTTGCAGGAATATATCTTCTATAATAATATTCTTTAAGGTTTTCATGTGAAACTTTTTTAAATAATTCCTCATGCCCTATAACGGGATACTGATAAGGATGTTTTAAGTAGGCATTTTCAAATAATAAACGACTGACTAATCTGTCAGGATCGTCAAGTCCCATATCAATTTCTCGCAAAATCACATCTCTTTCACTGTCAAATTCATCATCCGGCAAAATCGAGTTAAACACTGCATCTCCCAGTAAATCCAGCGACAGTGTAATATATTCACTTGAACCATTGATGTAGTAAACTGTTCTATCAAGTGAAGTGTAAGCATTAACATAGCCTCCAGTTTCTTGTATAGCCTGAGTGAACTCATGGCCTGATCTTTTTTCGGTTCCCTTAAATAACATATGTTCCAAAAAATGTGATAAACCTGAACCCAATAACGGTTCTTCATGAATGCTGCCTGTCTTTACCCAAATTTGAGTAGATGCAAGTCCTGAACCATAATCTTCCTTCAAGATGACAGTCAGTCCATTCTCTAAAGTGTAACGCTCAACTGGTTCACGCCACAATTTATCAAGTATATCACTATATCCTGAAAATCCATTTCTACTGTCAGACATTAAATATTTTGGATTTTGAGGTTAATATAATATACTGCTAGCACGATATTAAAGCGCGATTACCTGAATCAAAATAGTATAAATTAAATGCAAAACAACTTGCCGTTCCACAGATCCTGATTGAGATTAAAATTTTCATAATTGAAAAATATTGTTATAAATATTTAATAGAATATTAGTTATTCGATATAGTGCTATCATCATCCTTAAAAATTTCTAACAACAAATCACTTCTTGGGTTTTTCGGCAAAAAAGGTTTTTCAAAAGCATCTTTAAAATCATAACAATTTTCAAAATCTTCTTTATTATCATTATCAGTTTTACCAAACACTCCATAATCAACTAAATTAAAAACTATATTTCCAAAATCACCGCATTTTATAATTCCCCAACTATTTATCAGGCACAGTGTCATTGGCCCATACTGATTGAGTGAATAATCTCGAATTCCTTCAAGCAACTCCTGCCCCGATACATGACTGGACTTTCGGCTATCTATTTTAGATTCTAACCCTTTTAATGTATGATCGAGAGCTTTCCGAATAAAAAAATAAGCTGCCTTGTCATAGCGAGAATCATCTTTGACAATTAATTCGATAACTTCTGAGAAATCTTTTCCGTTCATAATTTATTAAATTTAATAACATATTAACATTTATTTCCTAATCTTATCGCAAGTAATTATTTTTCTAGATAAAAGAAACTTCAATGGATTGTAAAACGGATCGCAGAAATTCCTGTCCACGACAATTATTACATCCCTATTTTTTCATTTCTAGTGACAAGAATGTGCCCTCTTTTTAATAAGAATGTCGCTGCTACGACTAATAACCATTGTCATTGTGTGGCTCAATTTTCAGGATATGAAAATCGATTTAGAATTTATTTCCTTGCTAAGTATATTAAGAGTTATGCATTGAGGTAACTTTAATTATTAGATATAAAATCTTAAAAGATACCTCAAAATTTCAAAACATGGATCCAAAAATAGTAAAATATTTTTACAGTAAGGACGAAGTGGTAAAATATTATTCTGATGCCATAACTCAGATTGGCTTATGGCTGTCTGAAGAAAAAATCTTTACACGTATTTTCAAACGACATGATGCAATTCTAGAGATTGGTACCGGCACAGGACGAATCGCCATAGGCCTCTTTGAGTTGGGGTATGATAAAATTATCGGCGTTGATTATTCAAAAAAAATGGTTGCCGAAGCTAGACGAATTACAAAAATCCTGGAGTATGCCATTCCCTTTAATGTGATGGATGCTTTAAATCTAAATTTTGAAAACGAACTTTTTGACGGAGTAATTTTTGGGTTTAATGGATTAATGCAAATACCATCGCGCAAAAATAGACAGTTAGTTCTAAATCAAATATTTAGTGTATTAAAACCTGATTCTTATTTCGTATTCACCACTCACGATCGTGAAAACAAAAAATATCAAGAATTCTGGAACGAGGAAATGCAACGTTGGGAATGTGGAAACCAGGATCCTGATCTCACCGAATTCGGCGATCGCTATTTATCTTCAGAATTAGGTAAATCGTTTATGCATGTTCCCGATAAATCAGAAATCGTTGATGATTTAATAAATGCCGGCTTCAAAATTGAAGCTCACGCTTGGCGATCAGAAATTGCTAATGAACCTCAAAACATCAGAGAATTTTCAGATGATTGCCGATTCTGGATAGCTAAAAAACCTGTTAAGTAAAATTTACAACTGTCTACCACAAAGAGATAACAATAGTTCATACTAAATTGTAATATATTTTGGATAAGATTATGTATCATCTTCTTTTTTTATGTAGTGCCTGAGAGAAATCTACCATATTTTCAATAATTTTATCTTTACGATCAAAAAGTTCTCTTCATTTTTGTGTTTTCTCTATTATTTTTTCAACCATTAGCTTTCTGGGATTATTTCCAACGGTATTTTTGTGCATTTCTTGATTGGCGTACACACCGTTAGCATCTGTCGCATTCTTTGTTTTTTATTCAGTCTAGCTTATGCACACTTTCGCTTCTTGTGTGCCGCTCGCTCTCGCTCTTGCAGTTCTTTGCCTATTTGATGTAGATTATAGGATAGCACTCCCAGGCCTACGTATCTTTTATAACCGTGCAGGCCTTTGTCAGGGCATCGATTTAATCCGTGATGTTCCAAACTGTTGATCTGTGATTCTACTGCGTTATGTTTATGCCGCAGTTTGCGATAGCTTTTTGCGCTTTCTCGTTCTTTTTCCGCTTTGTTTTTTTTGCCTTTTTTCGGGATTACTAATTCTTCCACATATTTCTCCAGTTCTTCTCGGTCTGTTTTTCGACTGTATCCTTTGTCTGTACTCAGGCTGCCTAGTTTTTCCTCTTCTAGTTTTTCCAGGATTCGTTTTACTGTCGGCAATGGTTGATCGACTTCACTTTCTTTTTCTAATACTTTGTAATCTACTATTAATTTGTTTTGATCGGTGCTTATTTGCAGACGATGTCCCAGCTCCACTGTTGGTCTGAATTTGCCTTTATTTATCCATTCAGTATGCTCCTCAAATACTGAGTATATTTTTTCTTCAGTTGGTATTGTCTGGCCTTCGATTACACGACGGTGCAACTGTTTGATAAATACCTGCTGCCAATGGTAGTAATATTCTATTTCTATTATCTTGAGCAATCCTGTTTCACTTGTGTTAAATCGTTTAATCTTTTCCAAATATACTTCTACTTTTTCGCTTAATTGGCGGCTTTTTTTCAGGTGGATTCTTACTGCTATTTTCATTCGTCTGTCTTTGTTTGTCCCGCCTCTTTGGCTGATTCTTCCTATGGCTCGCATTTGATTTTTGAGTTGCCTTAACCAGTCTGTTTTCTTGCGCCAGCCACTTATTCCTAACTGCTGTGTTAATTTGCTTATCAATTCTATGCACTTGCGATTACAGTCCCACAAAAGATTGTAATCTGTCGGAAAGTGCACATTACTTTCAAATACATAACTGTCCATTTTAATGGCTACTTTTTCGCCCGCTTTTTTTTAAAGATTTTGCGCCCATGCCTGACTACTATCTCGTTGATTTGTTCTAATAATTTTTCGTCCACATGGCATATATTTTCGCTGATTGTTTTGGCGTGAAAACTTTCTTGCTTTTCTTCCCATGGATCGGTTTGTATACCCATTATTTTGCGCATCAAATTATCGTTATTTGCCTGATACTCTATGCGGTCATAGTCACAATCCAGTCCCAGCCTTACTACGCCCAAAACGAGTATGTGCCACAAGTCCATGCCGGGTCGCCCTGTTTCTTTTTTGCCTCCTATGACTTTGTTTTCGAGCAGGATGAATATCTCCTCATTTACTTGCGGTGTCATAAATATCCACTGTAGCCCTGCTAATATTGGAGGAACTTCGTTACGGCAATTATAACGGCAGCTTTACTTTTTCTATCGGTGTTTGACCCAGTTCCAGTTGTCTCTCGAATCTTTTTCTCATAATCTAATCCTTTTAGCGTTAGTCTATAAAATTGATACGAATCTTGACCTATTACAAGCCTTAATCTCGCTTTCTTTCGTTTTATCAGTTGAGGATTCGCCGTGCGGTTTTTGCGTCTAGACCGCTATACATCTGCGTTAGATAGTTTTCGCTCAGACACTATGTAGATAGTTAAGTAAATTTTAATTATCCCAATTTCACCTAGTCTCATTTCTCAATGCTTTCCGAGAAGCTCTATCAACTAAAGTGAAAATTTTATCAATTTCTGCTTTTTTATAAGTCGCTTGATGTCCACGAACTTTAATAAATTCGCAATCCAAACGATCAGTTATCTGAAAGAACTCTTGATACAATTCAAAATTTTTGATGCGTTGCTTTTTCTTTGAATGATAATCGCTTTGCACCAAACGTTCACGTCTACTCGGTAAGCCTAAAATATTTTGAGAATCCGTATAGACGGTTATTTTACTGGCACTACTTCGAATTTCTCCGAGTGCCCATAATAAAGTCTGGAACTCCAGTTTTGTAGACGACGTATCCTCAAATCGATGCACTCTAACATCTGTTTTCAATAACTCTATAGATCGACTACGATCGATTACTACCAGACAAGCTCCATAGCCTATTTTAGTCTGCGCATTAACGCTTCCATCAGTAAATAATATCAACTTATTCATGTTATATGTTCATTTATTGAGATCGATTTCGTAATACCCTTTATTAAAAATATCTCAATTCTTTCTAATACTTTTTAAGTCTAACTTTCAATAACTTGAATTTCACCAAGATCAGAAATCAGCAGTCTCATTCTATCATTTATTTCAGATTTCAAAGTCTTATCATCATTCCATCCACCAGGGTCTACATATAAAAATCTTGGAACAATAATGCTGCGAAAATCTAACATCAGGTGGTTAGCAAAACTCATGACTGACATGTAACTACTACTTCCACCGGCAGAACAAATAAAGCCAATAACTTTTTTGGTAAAAGCTCGGCTTATAAGTTCAACAATATTTTTTGCCGCAGAATTGACATAATAATTATAGACAGGAACGGCAAAGACTATATGAGAAGAACGTTCAACAGATTCCTTGATTATCATGACATCTTTAGATCCCCAACTTTCACTGCTTCCACAAAAAGGTATGTTCATTGTTCTAATATCAAATCTCTCACAACTTATTTTTTCGTCAATCAAATGTGACTCAAATAATTTAGCAAGATTCTGTGATTTAGAATCTTCATTCAAACTTGTTGCTATTATTGTTATGTGCTTCATTGAATAAATCAAATAATTTTGTTATCCACCAAATATAAAATCAGAGAGCATTTTCATAACTGCAATATAAAAGTTTCCCTCAATATCTTAATTAGATAGTGAGTCCTTATTGAGAATAGAGAACAGGTATTTATTTAAGAGTTCATAACCTTTAACGTTTATATGCATTCCGTCATCCGAGTATTTATCTTTATCTGTCTCATTATTAAAGATTTCATAAGTATCTAAAACATCTATTCTATCAGTTTGAAGTTTACGTATTAATTCATTGTATTCTAACTGAGCTTTGAATGATTCTTTTAGATTAAATGCGTAATACCTCATTGGCATTCTAAATATTTGTGGAATTGTACAAATTATAATTCTCTCAGCATTAATATTATTTATTATTCCATTTAAATTCTCAATTGCATTGCTTACAATTTCACCGGATTGTTGCGGAAAAGAAATTGTTGTTTTTAAGTCATTTCCACCAGCAAATATAATAGCAATTTCTGAACTGCAATCAGATAAGTGATAAGATGATCTTAATAATAACTGTTTTGTCGTATGGCCACCAATACCTAAATTTAATGAATTTTTAAATGGCAAATGTCGCCAATCAGCTGCAAGCGAATCCCCATAAATAATTAGTTCAAATTCTCCAACTGGTTGTGTATATTTAGCAAGCCCAATAGGATTTAATCGCAACTTATTGTACGAATTATACATATTGATAGCTCTTTTATATATTATAAAATTCATAGCTACTGACACTAGAAACAAAAAGATTAACGTAATAATAATTTTTTTCATACTGCGTTGATCCAGGTTCTCACAATTCTATAAAATAGACACACGTTGTAAAAATGTCTTATTTATCCTTTAACTTTGGGTAATGCATAACACTCTACATCAATTATATCGTTAATTGCATGCCATTGTCAGGCATCTAAATACTTTTTAATCGGCTCCCAATATCGATCATTCCAGCCTTGGTCTAAATGATCTCGATGCTCATCTGGAAACCCTGTGTGATCAAAAACTAATTTAGTTTCTGCATCATTAATTTTTTCAAATTTAAATTTAACAATAGCAACTCCATTTTTTACTTCTTTTATCATTTCTCCTTTCACCAGGCATTATGGTTGTATGAAATTGCAATAGACAAAGTCATTCTCCATAAATTGTAGATTAACCAGCGGGTGCTGATCAGTGTGCACATGTTTAATATGAACTATAGCGATTGCCATAAATGTTTTCGTATTTAAAGGAAAATATATTGTATGAAAGTTGTATGCAGTAATTGAGCAATTTAATTCAGATAGATTGCCGCGCCCTGTATTCACAGGGCTCGCAATGACAACCATTTTGTCATCACGAGGAATGAAATGACGCGGTGATCCATCATTATTTTTTTATAAATGAAATAATATATGGTAATTGCTAT